>CAIKAA010000159.1 GCA_903825275.1 uncultured Fibrobacterota bacterium
CCCCGCCCGAGTTTGGCCGGTCAAGATGATGTTCAATCGTTCCTCGACCCCCTGGGGGATGGAGTGCGTGACCGCCAGGACATCCTGTACCGTATCTCGAAAGCCCAAGCCATCGCGATCGCCCGCCTCCACCAGAGAGACACCTCGGGACCAATTGAAGGTCATGTGGGTTTGGTAGGCGTTCCAGACATTGATCATGGAGTTCAATTCGGAATCGGGAGTTTCGACCTGGAACGTATCCAAAACCGAAAACCACTCCTCTTTGGTCGCCGCCAACTCCTGCTGAAATCGTTCCATGGTCCCGTATTCTCGCAGAATTTCCCGTCCCGATCGCAGTCCTTCCCATCCTTCGATGGGAGATCCCATGCCGAGCATGTAGATCAACTCTTTGCTTTCGCCGGGCTTGAGCTCGAAGCTCGCCTGCAGGCTGGCGCACCCATTGTCGCCCACCGCAAGAGAGCCTGAACACCTCCCGCGCTCGACGGCGATCGGATTTGACAAGGTTCGGTAGGGGCCCAGGAAGAGTTCGCGGTCGGTGTCGTAGCTGGCCACGGGGATGCCGGCCAGTCCAAACCACAGTTCGTTGAACCCTGGATTGGTGGCGTTTCGCCACCGGATCATCCCGTCGTGGACCGACATCTGGACCGTGTACTGGGAGTATTGGAGATTCTCCAAGTCTTGCTTGTAGTTCCAGTTGTTGGCCAATTCGGCATAGGAAAAGGTGGAGAGCTTTCGGCTGGTCTTGCCCTTGTTGGTGACCTTCAACGCCCAGTATTCAAACGCCTGTCCTTTGGGGATGAAGCAGGTGTATTCGGAGGCGATGTCCGCGTATTCCGATTCGAAGATGGAGTATCCCAAACCGTGACGCACCTTGGCCTTGTATTTGTCCAACGGCTTCCCCACCGGTTGCCAAGATGCCGACCAGTAGTCGGACGACGCATCATCGCGCAAGTAGATGTAGCGGCCTGGTTGGTCGATGGGAACACTGTTGAAGCGCATCCGCAAGATGCGCCCGATCCCGCCCGACTTGTAGAAGCTGTACCCACCCGCGTTCTGGGTGATGATCCCGCCATAAATTCGGGAACCCAGATAGTTGATCCAGGATTTTGGGGTGTCTGGGCGAGTGATGACGTACTCACGCGCCTTGTCGTCAAAATGGCCGAATTGCATGACCGCTCCCGCGATGTTGCTCAGGGCATGCCCGCTCCTGGCTGGGTATCTAACCTAGCAATGGATGAAGGCTCTCGTTCCAGGAACCGTCCAACGCCTAGGGCTCGGGGTACGGCAAAGCCAAGCATGGCCAGCTAGCCCGAAGGGCACGGCCAAAACAGATCAAATGTCGAAGGCATCAAAAAAGCCGCGGAAGATACCCTTCCACGGCTCGGATCCAAATGACGTTTTTTGTCAGCCTGGTTTCATCCGCCCCCCTCCGGACGGACCGGATTCACTTGGAGATTTTGACCGCGACGGTTCCTTCGCTGGACCGAACTTGGACCAGGTAAAGACCCGAAGGCGCAGCCTCCAACCCCAAGGAGAACGAACGAGATTGGCCGGCCACAAGGCTCACAAGGGTTTGACTCACTTGTTTCCCATTCAAGGTCATCACCGAGACGCCAACCTTCTCTGTTTTGTCGCTTTGGAGGTTGCAGATTTGATTTCCCTGTACACCAACCTGCAGGCCAACCTTTCCCGATCCGAGCTTCCGGTCGGCGACACCGGCGGTGTAGGGGAGTTCGGCATGCGTCAAGGTCTCGTAGAAAATGTTCCAGTCCGAACCGCCTTTGGGCCGGATCTTTTCGGTGATCGCCTTGAGCGTGTTTGGTAGGTCGAGTTTCATGCGGTTGTGGTAATGGTTGTACCCGACTTCAAGGGTGCTGAAGAATTCGGTGGTCGCCGAGCCACCGCACGTTCCCTGCATGTCTCCCGACGCAAGCTGAAGACCCATCAACTCCAGGGCAGCCACGTAGCGCGTTTGGTTGGGCGTGTAGACGTCGACCCCTTGGTGCCAGGCGACCTCGGCTGCGTGGAAGAGAGAGGCCAAGGCGAATTGGGCGTGGTGATCGTTGTCCCGGCAGGTTTCCTGGGTCAATCCATCCACCCATTTGGTCGGACCGTACCAATCGGCCTTGGTTCGAGTGCCGTAATTGAGCGTGCTCGGTGGATCGGTGGTCAGGTAGAAGTAGGCGGTCCCGCGACCTTTCAAACGCTTGAGTCCGGCAGCGAGTTCCGCCGAATCGTCCAGGAACACCGCCATGCTCATCATGGCGTCAATTTGTGTCAAGTCTTCGTTCCCGTTCCAGTAGTTCATGATGTTCAGATCGGGATAGAACTTGGTCTTGAACAGATCCTTTGTCGCCGCTTGATCGGCCGCTGACCAACCTGGGTATTCTCGCAGAATTTCGGCGGCCGGCCCAAAGATGGCTCCTATCCAGGCGCAGTCCAGCGAGCTTTGGTTGGTCCCCCCCGTGGCTCCGTCGCCCGAAAGAACGGTGGAATTCTGGTAGCCATTGAAGGTATTGGCCCAAACCCGGAAAACCAGAGCGGCCTGGTTCGCCGCCACCGTATCGCCTTCGAAATACCACTTCAGAGCGTTGGCGTAGGCAAGCTTGGCATCGGCCTTCTGGACGTCCTCGTTGAGCTTCCCCTGATCCTGGGGCGCGGTCGTTTTGGTGTACTTGCCCTTGATCTCGATATTCTTCATGTTCTTGTAGGCGCTGGACCAAGGCTCCGCTCCCAACTTGATCTTTTCCTTGATGAATTCCAATTCCACCTTGGTGCTCATGGCCCCAGGATGAACAAAGGTCATCGCAGGAATCGCCGAGGCAACCAGTGCGACCAGCGATAGGGAGACTTTTCTCATCGAATACCCTCTTTGACAGTGATGAATCGAAACGTTCCCTACCCTCGACCTGTGGTCTTGGCCCTAGGTGGGAAAGCCTCTAGGGCTATGTCGCAGGGAAGTGGGATGCGGTTTCAAGGAGGAATGAAACTTTCGAAAAATTCCGACTCTGCAAAGAGGGAATTTGATCCCGCAAACCGTCCTGCCCACGATTCGTTTCGCGATCGTCATCGGACTTCCCTTCCAACCTGCACCGTGCCTTCCCTGCCGACACTTCTGGCAAGACAACTGCACGGTGGTGCCAAGGGCGATGCTCCTGTGCCGCCGAATGCCTCGGCGTGTAATGGAATGCCGGACACCCTAGGAGACGCTTTCCCAGCTAGCCCGGTGGAATCGAAAAAGCCCACCGGGAGTTTATCCCAGTGGGCTTTGCCTTCACCGTCGGCCTTTGGCCAAATTATCCCAGCACGACCTCGACGACGTGTTCACCCGACGTGAAGATGGGGGCCACATTGCCTTCGACAGCCTTGCCATCGACCACCATGGATTTCACGCCCTTGGAGATCTTCGATGGATTTTTCACCGAGATCTTGTAGGTGGCGCCGCGCCATTTGCGCGTGACTTCGAATCCATCCCAGGCAGTGGGGATGCAAGGATCGACGACCAATCCCGTCAAGGAGGCGCGAACTCCGCAGATGAACTGCGTCGCAGCCTGGTAGCTCCAGCTCGAGGTGCCCGAAAGCCAAGCGTTTCGACCCATTCCGAATTGGGGATGCTCGTCGCCCAAAATGTTCTGGGGATAGCAATACGGCTCGGACTCGAACTCGTCCATGTTGTCATTTTTTGTCGCTGGATTGATCTGGTTGTAGTACTGGAACGCCCGGTCGCCATTGCCCACCATGGTCTCGGCGATCATCACCCAAGGATTGGCGTGCAAGAAGATGCCGCCATTTTCCTTGGCTCCAGGAGGATAGCTGCTCACGCCGCCCAGATGGTGGTCATAGCCCTGGTAACCCGGCCACGACAGCTTGATGCCGTTGCGGGTGTTCATGATCTCGAAGGTCGACTGCAGGGCAGTCAGTGCCCGCTCGCCTTCGGCGAAACCCGAGATGACCGGCCAGCTCTGGCCATTGGTGTACAGCTTCCCGTACTTGTTCTCGTTGGAACCGATGGCGTTGCCCTTCTCGTCGAAGTAGCGCTTCCACCACTTGCCGTCCCAGCAGGTGTCGTTGAAGATCTTCTTCATCTCGGCGTAGTACTTGCGGAATTCTGCCGCCTCGGCCGTCTTGCCGGTCGCATCGGCGATCTCGATCGCCTCGACCAGTCCCTTGCCGAACAAGTTGGCGTTGAACATCGACTCGGCGCCGGTGGGAAGATTGACCGTGTCGTTCCAGTCGGCGAATCCCAAAAGCGGAAGTCCGTGCTGGCCGCGGTCGTTCCAGGTGAAGCGCAAGCTGCGGCAAAGGTGTTCCCAGACCGTTCCGGTCTCAAGGGCCTTGCCGGTGCTCTTGTCCTTGTCGTAGAAAGGAATCTGCTTGTCGAGGAAGGACAGGTTGCCGGTTTCCTTGAGGTAGCCAGCGACCGTCAGCACGATCCACAGGTGGTCGTCGCCGTAGTACTTGGGACGATCGACTTCGTCGCTCGAGTCGCCCGCGCTTCCTTCCATGGTTGAGGGGAAATACTGGTGCCAAGCCGAACCGTTGATCTTCTGGACCGACAGCAGGTTTTCGGCCAGCACGCGCGCTTCTTCCGGCATGTGGCTCATGACGCCCAGCAAGTCTTGCGAGCTGTCGCGGAATCCAATGCCGCGCGAGGCGCCAAAGCCCAACTGGTAAAGCGACATGTAGCGCGACCAGTGCTTGGTGGTGTGGCACTGGCGAGGATTGTGGACGTTCACCATCGAATTGAACGAGGCGTCCGGAGTCTTCACCTGCACTGCGGTCAGGTAATTTTCCCAGAAATTCGAGAGTTCAGCCAAAGCGGCGTCGACATTTTTGATGTCGCGGTACTTCTCGATGGCGGGCTTGGCGGCCTCGATCGATTTCTCCTTGCCAAGCTGGGTCACCACACGGTAGGTGGAACCCTTTGCCAAGGTTCCCGCCGCGAACAGTTCGGCAGCCAAGTTATCGCCGCGAATGCAGGTGGAGTTCGAGAGGTTTTCTTCCAACAGCGACAAGGGCTTGACGAACGATCCCATTTCGTTGTTGCCCAAAAACTTGCGACGGTCGGTCTCGAAGCTGGCACAGGGCTGGGAAGCGGCGAAGTAGTTCACTTCCACATCGCGCTTCATGAACGCGTACTGTTCCAAAACCACATGGCCCGAAGCCTCGGTGTGGGCCTTGGTCGTCATGGTCTGCGGAACCCAGTCAGAATTTGTCAAGTGCTTGAGCGCGTCGAAGTGGGAGAATTCGTAGACCGGAATGACGTCCACGCTGACCGGCGCACCGGTGTTGGTCACCTGAATGTCCTGGATCAACGTGTTCGAGCCGGTGGGCACGAATGCGGTGATCTGGATCTTCAATCCCCGGTACTCCACGTTCCAGGTGTTGTAGGAAAGGCCCACGTGGCATTCCCACTTGTCCATCGGGATCAAGGTGGGGGTCACGAACGGCGAGAAGACTTCAATCTTGCCATCGGCATCCTTGATGCGGATGTAGACGGTCGATCCCTTGAAGTCGGAGTTGGGCATCCAAGCCAAGTACTTGGTGATGCGATTGAGGGCCGGATCGCCCTTGCAAATCATGGTTCCGCCGGTGACATCGACAATGCCGCCAAACGCAAGCGTTCCCACATAGTTGCACCACTTGATGGGTGTGGCGGGATTGGTGACGACGTATTCCTTCTTGGCGTCGTCGAAGTAACCATACTTGGACATGAGATCTCTCCGTGGGTGGAAGTGGGCGTTGGGTGAGTTCAGAGACCAGCGGTCGAAGTGAGTTCTTCGCCGTTGGAAAATTCGCGGCTGCCGAAGTTCAGAAAGAACCAGCCGTTGAGCTTCTTCGATTTTTCAGGGTCGCGCAAAATCTCAATCGCGGCATTGGCGTACTTGAGTTCTACCGACATGTGGTCGCGGCTCATGCAGTTGAGAAAGGGGCCATCCGGAAAGAGTGTCGGTCGCGGTTCTTCGCGGATCATTTTTTCAATGGCTTCGATTTGCTCCGACAATTCCTGGACATGTTTTTCCAGGTGCTTGGCCAAATCCAATGGCTTGGTCGCAAATAGGAAGGCAAACCCCAGTTGTCGCGGGTCGTCGTTGAAGCCAACCAAGTGCTTGACCACTTCCTTGCGCAACAAGCTCCGCCCTTTTTCGGTGATGACATAGATGGTTCGTTCCGGTCGGTTGCCATCGCGTTCAACTCTCCCGACAACGCACTCGTTTTTTTCCAGCCGCAACAGCCGGTTGTACACGGTGCTTGTGCTGATCTTCGCCCACCGATCCAGCTCGCGACGCTTGATCGTGGTGATGATGTCGTAACCGCTCGATTCCTTCTCGGCAATGAAGCCCAGAAGCACGAGATCGTATCGATTCATCGGCCTTTTTCCGTAGTAGTCTTGACTGAGATATTCCAATTTAGAGTAAGCGCTCGCAATCCGCAAATCGATTTTTATGAGCATCTCATTTTTTTATGGAGAGGGGGGGATTGATCGCGGAATTTTCCGGGGTCTCCCCCCTCGCTTCGGCCCCCTCCCGTAGGGTCGGGAGCCTCCGCTACCCCCCTCCAGATTTTTCTCCTCTGGTTTCTCGGTGCAACTTTCTCCGCCACTTCCGCTGTTTCTGCCGCGGTGCCGGGCGAGGCACTCGGCGGTCCACTGCGCGCGAGCGCACACGTTCCCCGCCGAGCTCCTCGCCCAACACCGACAACGGGGA
>CAIKAA010000160.1 GCA_903825275.1 uncultured Fibrobacterota bacterium
GGATCAGCATCATCATCACATGGGGGATGGAACGCCCACCCATGACCAACAGCTCGACCACATTGTCGAGGGTGGCCGAGTCAGATCCTGTCTCGTCGACGACAGGGAGGATCTTCTTGATTTCGTCGTCGGAAAAGAGGTCGGAGCGCAAGAGCGACTCGCGGGCCTTCATCCAATTGCGGTTGCCGCGAAGGGTGTTGATTTCCCCGTTGTGCGCCAAGGTCCGGAAAGGGTGGGCCAACGGCCAGGAGGGCAACGTATTGGTCGAAAAGCGCGAGTGGACCAGGGCAATGGCCGATTCGAAGGCGCTGTCGGCGAGGTCGAGGAAATAGGCCGGAACTTGGGGGGGCGTGAGCATGCCCTTGTACAAGAGGGTCTTGTAGGACATGGAACAGACGTAAAAGTCCGAGGCACCCGCGACGCCGGCTTCGCGCACCGAGCGCTCGGCGTACTTGCGGATCACATAGAGCTTGCGCTCGAAGGCTTCGGCATCCTTGACGTCGGCGGCGCGGCGGATGAACAACTGCCAAATGGAAGGCTCGGAGGCGATGGCGGTGGGACCCAGGGACGAGTTGTCGGTGGGGACATGTCGCCAGCCCAGCACGGACTGGCCCACTTCGGCCACACAGCGCTCCACAACGGCCACGATCTTCTTGCGAGACTTTTCGTCCTGGGGCAAGAACACCATACCCACGCCGTACTGCTCGGGAGCAGGTAGCTGGAAACCGGCATTGGGCGCGGCCTTGAGGAAGAAACCGTGGGGCATCTGCACCAAAATACCGGCACCGTCGCCGGTGTTTTTCTCGGCTCCGGAGGCGCCGCGGTGTTCGAGATTCACCAGAATCTCGATGCCTTTGGACACGATTTCGTGGGTCTTGTTGCCGTTCAGATCGGCGATGAACCCAACGCCGCAGGCGTCGTGTTCAAAACTCGGATCATAAAGGCCGGTCACCATGGGTTCGGGACGATCGTTCACTCCGGTGGTCTCCCGTTGAAAGAAACAGGTTGGCGCACAGGACGGACCTCCGTACCTGACGCGCATTCCCCTTTGGACTAAGGGAAGGAAAATTAGCAACCTACGGGCCTAATCACAATTGGGAAGCGTTTTGGGGGAACATTGGCACACTGAAGCGGGAAATTTGGACACTTCGAGACAGAAGCCTGACACTTCCAAATCCGCTGTCAATTGGCAAAACGGGGGGGGACCGATCCTCCTCTTGCCTCACCAAAGCCCAGGAAAGCTGGACTCCACCAAATCCTACAAGTCGTAGGCAGCCTCAGACAAGGTGTCGGCGGGATCCACAGTGGGGTCTCGGGACCAAACCAAGCATTCTTGTGGTTTGGCTTACATGGCGAAGTCAGAAATTTCCCGTCGCGCGCTCGTACAAGGATTCCGGTGCCACATCGAACCCGCATTCCCAGGCCAGCGTCGGCCAGCCATCCAGGAAAAACTGCGCAAACGCGATCGGGTCGCGAAGTGGCTCTGCCATGGGTTGGGAAAAAATCAAGTCCCGAAGATCCACCTCTCCCGTAACCCCGTCATGAAAACTCAGACTGACTCGGTACTCCCCAAGATATTCGGCTTTGGTTACGGAGACACATTCTGGCAAATTCATACCAGCGGTTCAACCTTGTGGAACTCTTTCGTCTCCCACATGCGCAACAACTCACCTCGGTGCAACTCCACCCATTCTTCGACCAATCCTCGAACTCTTGCTAGGTGCCCTGCAAGGACATTCAGATCGGCGATGCCGACGGTCGCTCGAAATTCATTGTACTGGACATGAAAATGTGGCGGGTTGTGTTCATCAAAATACATGAAGATGATCATTCCCAAAAACCGCGAAATTTCGGGCATAAGAATCCTCCTCTCCGGGTCAACTTCCATAGATATTAATGCCTCCCCATCCATAGGGCAAGTCCTGCCGCAGCTTAAGCCTCGCTAGGATTGTGATGACAAAGCCATCCGACAGCGTTCCAACCTCGCCGGAAACAAAAGGCCTGGCCGCGGGATGCCGTTTTTGCCGGTTTGATCGGGGGGTGAGGTCGCCCAAAAATCTGTCGATGCCACCTTGGATCAACCTCGTTGGACGCACAAAAAAGGGCCCCGGAGAGATCTCCGAGACCCTGGGCCCAAGCCTTGCACAAACACGGTCTACACGACCCCTTCTTTGTCATCCAAACCTTGGATTTGGCTTTTTCCAATCCAAGGGATGGCGTGGATCGCGGACATCCCTATTCCTCAAAACGCCACGTTGAGCACATTCTCTCCGGTGATTCCCGGGCACGATGCACGTTCTTTATCCGACGGTTTTAGGCAAAAGAGATTCGAATGAAACAGTTCGACCGTCTGGATTATTTTTCGCTTTTTTCGATCTTGATTCAGCCAGTAAATCAGCCGATTCTTCCGATGATTTTTCCCAGTTTCATTTTCCACAAACACACTCTTTTTCTTGACCAGCACCTCGTGCACCTAGTCTTTTCCTTTTCGAAACAGCCAATCTGCCCAGCGCTTTTTCTTGTCTAGATCGGCCACACGACCAATGTTCATCGCTATTTATCCAAATTCATCTCTCAAAAATCTCGGCGGCCTTTTTCTGTTTTCTCTGAGACAGCAAAACTTATCTCTGGCGTTTTCTGACACAGTTTTCAGGAGTTTTACCCACGCGAACGGAATCCCCTACTGGCTCATTTCACAAAGGAGCTGAGGCGACGTTTTCAAAGCTCCGGTTGGTTCAGCTTTCGGAAACACTGGGATTCCTGTTTTAGAATCTACAGGGAAAAGTGTCCGGGAAATTCATCCAAATAAGCCATTGTAGAAAACATCGTTTCCTAGCAGGAAACGGAAGGAGCAAATGTTCAAGTCTGTGGGGAGAGGTTGGACCTTGGGGATCCCCAGGGATGACTCAAATTCCGAACACTTGGCGGTGAAACTCGTTTAGGCAGATCCGTCCAAGATCGCACTCCAACGCGGTGCTGGGAAGATGCCCCCACCAAACCAGCCGTTCCAATAGGGGGAGAAAGCGATCTGGTGTGGGAAGGTTGACTCCCGTGAAACGCAAAAACCCCTCCACTCTGGATCACTCGATTCCAGCCAGCTTGGATCTTGCGCTCCAAATCGAATCGCACCAGCTGGGCCTGGGTGTTCACGTAAAACTTGTCCGAAAGGATCCGCGTGGCTTCTTTCCAGATTGGCAGGTTCCAAGCCATCGGGAAGCTGCCGAGATGGCCTTGAGGATGGCCCGATGTTCGTCCTGGTTGTGTTCGTGCCAACTCTGCCGCACCGCAAAGACTTTCTCGGGAAGGTCCCCGAAAATCTGGTCGCCCAAGGCGACAATGCCGCCGAGTTTCGAGGAGGAGGCGCGCTTGTTCCAAGGTTCACCATCTCCCCCCGTTGCAAGCGATCCAGAAGCAGCATCCAATTCTGGACCTTGCCCAACTTGACATCGATTCCCTCGCGGACAAAGAAACCAAGTTCCTTGGCGATCACCAGAGGAGCACAGTCGGTCAAAGGGACGAATCCGATCTTCATGGGACCAAAATGCCTTTCTCGACGAAAACATTCCGGATCCCCCCCCTACAGAACAGCTCGGGTGGCAACCCCAAAAACCTTTACCGACTCTGCAAGGCCCGAATCCGCGGATGCAGGACCTCGTTTTCCAAGTGGACATGGGCGCGGGTATTGCGATCCAGCTCGCCCAAGGCATCGTAAAGGGCGCGCCAGGTGTTGCAAGCCGAATCGGGCGGACGGAATCTGTCCGTCACCTTCACCAAACTTTCTAGCAAGGCACCGTTAAGGGATTCCAGAGACGCCAGAAACGCCTCGATATCGACCCCTGCTTGGGTGGTGGCCTCGCGCAAACTTCGCTTGCCTCCACAGCAATAATCGATCCCATGGCGTTCGAACAAACGGGAACGCGAAGGCATTTGGGCCACCAATTCACCCACAGTCTTGTCCAATAGAGAGTTCATGGAGTTTCCTTTCGAGAGAGAATTCTTGCCACCAAAGTGTGCCGCATCATCCAACGCACAGAATCGGCGGACATTTTCTGACCGGCTAACGCTACGGCTTCACGGTGAAGCCGGTCGGCCGACCAATCGGGAGCCACATAGGCGCCGTGCCCCCAAATCGTTCCCACTTCCTCGCCGCCCATGGATTGCCAGACATTTTGGCCTTCACGGATCTGATCGCCGGTAAACAGGACGACTCCCTCCCCATCTACCACGCGCTCGGGAATGGGTGGCGCCTCGCGCCAGATCTCCTGTCCACCCCAAAGCAGGACGGCAAAGGCGATGGCGGTTACGGCGCCCAGGATGGTCCAACCTCTTTTGTCACTCATGATCGACTCCGATGGCCAGCAGGTCGACGTTTTGTCATCGGGGATGGGCGGACCACCGCTTCCGAAGTCCATCGTACATTGGCCCCGTCGAACCCCATTCGGATCGAGCTCGACGAATCTACGGAATTGAATATATGTTAATCTAGGTTAAAGATGAAGTATTTCGTCGCTTGATCCAATAATCCGCCAACCACCAAAACGAAAAGCATTACCAGGTGGAGCGTGAACCGCACGGGTTTCCCCAAAAAATCCCCAAACCAGAGAAGGCGATTCGCTTGGGTGCCAGGAATCCAAATCCCCCCCAACGTGGACGAGACCGAAATCCAAGAACACATTGGACCTGATCCCGTATTGACCTCCAGCGGGGATCACCTGCTCGGTGGCATGTACCTCCTCCACCGGCGAAGGGATGGAAGGCTTGAGTTGGAATCCCATTATCCATGGGATCTCCGCTTCCGTTCCGTGATTTTGGTTTTGGCTTTAGGGAGGATCGAGGGGAAGCGCCATGGTCTCGAACGCCTTCGCGGCCAAAAGCACCGTCTTGCCAGGCTCAAGGATCCCAGCCTCGGCTGGCGACACCACCGCCCTTACTTCCAAGATTCCCCCCCAGCGCACATGCCAAAAGCCCCGATTAGACTGGGGCTTTGTCATGACACAAGAATGTGAAGCCGAAAACTTTGCCTAGGCGTACTTGGCGTAATCCGGTTCGTACCGCAGCGACTCGACCAAAGCGACCACATCCGTCTGTTCCGGCACCTGCGCATAGCCCTCGCGGAAGGCTTCCTTGGCCACTTCCACGGCGATCCGCCCACTCACTTCGCGAATGCGCTTGAGAGAGGGATACAAGTTTCCGGTAGCGAGTTCTTCCGGGGTGACCATGCTCGCCAGGGTTTGGGCAGCCGTCAGGAACATGCCGTCGGTGATTTCCTTGGACCGAGTCGCGATGGCTCCCAATCCCACACCGGGGAAGATGTAGACGTTGTTGCCCTGGCCCGGCACGAAGGTCTTGCCTTGGTAATGAACACTAGGGAACGGCGAACCTGAGGCGAACAAGGCGCGGCCTTCGGTGTGCACGTAGGCAGCTTCGGCGGTGCACTCGGCCTTTGACGTGGGGTTGGATAGCGCGAAGATCACGGGACGATCGTTGAGGCGAGCCATGGCCTGGAGGATTTCGGGAGTGAACGTGGCCGGCATGCCCGACGCCCCGATCAAAGTGGTGGGGCGGATGACTTCGATGGCTTCGGCCAATGTTTTGACGAAGGGCGCTTCGTGGGCCCAAGGCTTCTTGTGGTGGGTCAGGTCGGTCCGGGAAGAGACCACCAAACCCTTGGAATCCACAAACCAGCAACGCAGGCGAGCGTCAGATTCTGTCATCCCCTCGCGAACCATGGTGGCGGCGATCATCTCGCCAATTCCTGTCGCCGCTTCGCCGGCGCCCAAGAACAGCACGCGCTCTTCGGTGATCTTGCGGCCTGTCACCCGCACCGACGAAAGCAATCCCGCCAAGGCCACCGCGCCGGTGCCCTGGATGTCGTCGTTGAAGGTGCAATGATCGTGGCGGTACTGTTCCAAAAGACGGAACGCGTTTTGGTTGGCAAAGTCTTCGAACTGGATCAAGGCGTTCGGATAAATCTCTTTGCAGGCCGACATGAACTCTTCGATCAAGTCGTCGTAATCCTGGCCGCGCAGGCGGTGGCGCTTCAATCCCAAGTAAAGAGGGTCGTTCAGAAAGTCTTCGTTCTCGGTTCCCACGTCGATCATGACTGGCATGCACTTGCCCGGATGGATGCCCGCACAAGCCGTGTAGAGCGCGAGCTTTCCGATGGGGATTCCCATGCCGCTGGCGCCCAAGTCGCCCAAGCCCAAAATGCGCTCGCCATCGGTGGGCAGAATCACGCTGACCTCTTTGTGACCCCAATTGCGCAACAGGTCGCGGACCTTGCCCTTGTCGTCGGCAGAAATGTAAAGGCCCCGCGGGCGGCGAAAGACTCGCCCAAAAAACTGGCACCCCTTGCCCACCGTGGGGGTGTACACGATCGGCATGGCCTCTTCCAAATTATCGACCAGAAACCGATAAAAGAGGGTTTCGTTGCGGTCCTGGAGACCAATCAGATACAGGTACTTTTCCAAATCGTCGGGCTTGGACCTAAAATTGGCCAGCACCCGCAAGGCTTGTTGCTCCATGGTGCGAACCGGTGCCGGAAGCAAGCCGCGCAGACCCAACAGGTCGCGTTCGGATTCGGTGAAGGCGGTGCCCTTGTTCAACAGGGGATTGCGAAGCAGATCGACTCCACGCGGGAAATTAGCCCCAATGCTGGCTTGAGTCATGAACAGGCACCTTCCGAAACAGAAAATCTGGTGTGTGAGAAGGATAAAATGTAGGAAGTCTGGACATGGCTTGCAGGTAATTCTTGATACAAAGATCGATTTATCCGAACAAAAAAGCCACCCCAGGTAGTGCCTGAGGTGGCGAGCTCTTCGGAGGAGCGAAGAGGTGTTTGTTTATTTGAAGTTGGCGGTAAGGCCCAGCGAGGCCAACATTCCACCGCCAGTACCAGATCCAGAAATGAGGTAGGGGCCGTTGTTGAGGAAATCGGGTTGGACCAGAGCCTCGGCCGCCCAGCGTCCTCGTGCATAGCGCACTCCAACCGATCCCTTTGGAGCGGTGGTGACGAGTTGGGATGTTGACTTGGCCTTGGAGCCTGGATAAATGTCGTCGGTCTTGTATTCCAGCCCAACGCGAGCTCCGCCGGAAACCGACCAATGTTCGAAGATGGGGAGGATGACGGCCAGGGTAGGCTCCAACCGCAGCGAGTAGCCGTTATCGGGACCTTCAATGCTTCCTGTTCCCTTGGCGTTGTTGATCAACAAGGAGTCCGAATTGCCGTAGCCGTTGGTGAACTGGATTTGCTCATCCAAGCCCGCCGCGAGAACAAAACCTTCGGCGGAAAAGGTTTTGCCGATTTGACCGAATTGCTGGATCACGTGGACAGGATAGGTGCTGTCACTCGAAACCCCTTGGCCTCGATAGTCGTAAATCGAATATTGCAAATTGGCGTTCCAAGACATTCCAACATCACCCAAAGGACTGGTCTTGGCCCCAATCCGGAACTTCCAAGCGTCCGAACGATCCGCCATGGTGATTTGGGTCTTTGCACCGGTCCCCGGGTTGGTTATTACGTATGTGGAGGAGTTGAAATCCACGGGAGTGACCCAATCCATGTTGGCATAGACGACCAAATCGCGCAGCACAAGCGAGCCAAAAATCCCCATTCCATCGAAGGCATAGGTTGAGCTGCTTTCCTTGGTGTATTGAGGTGTGGGTAGAAGGGAATCCGATGACCCCCATTGCTTGGCAAAGGTGAGCTTCACACCGGCACCGAACATCGGGTTGAGGTAACCACCGGCGATCTGACCATGGTCTGGATTTACGAGTTGGTTCAGCCGGGATTGGTCAAACCCGACGAAATATTGATCGACCACAGCAAGACCGGTTCCTGCAAAGGAGGAGGAATTTGGATTGGTCCCCCACTGAAACGCCGCTTCGCGCTTGCCATAGAAATCACTCGGAGTGGTCAACAACGCCCCGATGCTGCCGGGCAAGGCCGGATTCCCCTGGATCAGATCATCGTGGATGGGAGCCAGCGGAGCGGTCGACTCAGAAGCCGCTGTAGCCTCAGGAGCGGGAGCAGAGTAGGTGTAGGATGGCGCAGGTGCAGGCGTTGGTGCAAGGACTGGCGCAGGCGCAGGGGTGACGGCAGCAGCGGAAACCGTTTTGGTTGGTACAACCGCCAGAGCTGCACTGACGGAGAGGGCGACGAGGGAGATGGGCTTCACTAGGATATCCTCCAATTGGAATTGTCCGGTACAAATTGCGACAAATTCCGGTATAGAACCATTTACAATGGCAAACCCTTGCGTCCAAGGTGCCATTGCCCCCTCTTCGTCATCCTTTGAACGCAATGGCGTCTATCGCCAAACCGCCAGCGAAGAACGAGGGGATGCGGTACGATACAGCATCCATGTCCTTTTTCCGACCAGCCGCCGCCATCCTTGGTATTTGCCTAACGGGACAAGTTTTAGGCTCGGATCAAAAATCTGGGCCAAAATTGGATTCGCTCACGGTCCGGGAAAAACAGGTTTTGGCAGCGCGCCAAGCCAAGGTCCATTGTGCCGTCATCTCGGGATGCCCGGAAGGCATTGGGCTCTGGACCATGCTCGAACCCAAAGGAATTCCATCCCAATGCACCTCGTTTTTGGTGGCTCCCGATCTGGTCCTCACCAACCACCACTGCATTCCACCCGGCCTAGCCACTCCCGGATCAAATTGCCGCGGCCAAGTTTGGGTTCACTTTCCCAAAACCGGGCGCCTAGAGGCTGATTCGGTTTCCTGCCAGGAAATCGTCGCCTTGTCTTCCACATCGGACCGGATCGATCAACCAGACTGGGCCTTGGCTCGATTGGCCCGCCCGATCGGACGCGAAATTCTCCCCTTGGCTCGAACCGGATTGAAGGACCTAGAACCCGTGGTGGCCTGGACCTGCAATCCCGACTGGGGCCAGCTGGTGCTGCGCGAAAAGATTCTGACCGAGCTGCGGCCGATGGATTGTCGAGTCAGCCGACGCACCCAGGTCTTCCACGACGCGGGATCCAATGCCGAATATTCCGATTCCCTGGCGCGAAAGGTTCCTCTGGCCTCTTGTCCGGCCCAAAAGGGGAATTCGGGAGCCCCGCTCTTGCGGCTCGATCCCGACGGAATTTGGCGGGTTCACGCCCTGCTGGACCGATCGGCTCCCACCAATGGGGTGCGCGACTGGGTCCATGACCAGAACTTGAATCTTTTGGATTCCACGATTGGGGAGTTCGCCTACGCCACCAACCTCGCCTGCATTCCCTTACCAGGTGCCGGTCCCCTACCCGAGGTTTGTCAGCGCGACTCCAGCCCAACCGCCCTGAATGCCGAGGAAACCACCTGGAAGGCCGAAGTCGATCATGCGATTGCCGAAGAGATTGCCAAAATCGCCTCCCCCACTCCCCTAACCGGAAAAATCCTCCAAAAAGGTGCTTGGATCGACTTTGCCAAAAGCCTGGCGCGACCCGAAACGCGACCCGAAGCGTTGGTCGTTCCGCTGCCAAACTGCTCCTCCCCAGGAATTTTGGACAGCTTGTTCCACGTCCCTGTCTGGAGCATGCGATTTGGGTATGATCGCGACCTCCGGTGGTCGTTTCGGATCGACTTGGATCGCCCCCAATTGGCGGTCGTAAAACATTGCCAACCGCTTTCTCCCAGCAAAGGCAAACGCGACCTGTGCCGATTCGATGGCCAATTTCCGGGGATTGGGGTCCTCTCCTTGGCTACCGACACCTTGGCCCGCTGCAACGAAACCACGGCTCTTAAAGGCCCCTAAAGGGACTTTGGCCCCCCACGGCCAAAGAGGGATCCCGACCAAAATCGCTCCCACCCTCGCGATCAACGGGTGTGTGCTAAATTGTTGTCCGTGGCCGACTTACGCCCATCTGTGACCCTCGATGTCTTTTCGGGGCCGCTGGATCTTCTGCTCTACCTGGTGCACAACCAAGAGCTGGACCCGCGCACGATTCCTGTGTCGGAAATTGCCGACCAGTACTTGCGTTTTTTGGACGAAGCCCAGGAAAACAACCTGGGGGTGGCTGGCGAATACTTGGTCATGGCCGCCAAGCTGTTGGCCCTCAAGGCGCGCGAGCTGTTGCCCCAGGAGATGCAAAGCGAGCTGGAGCCTGAAGAATTCGACGGGTTCGACCGTGAAGAGCTGGTCCGACAACTGTTGGAATACCGGCGTTTCAAGCAAGCCGCCGGGAATCTACGCACCTTGGAATCCCGCGTTTGGGGAACCTTTCCTCGCGGCATGACCGATTCCCAAGGCGAGCGCCCCAAGGTCGAGGACGACGAGGGGTTGGAAGCTGGACTGGTTGGATTGTTCGACCTGCTCAAAGCCTTCCGACAAGTTTTGTCCGTCCGTCCCCGATCCATCGTCCACGAAATCGAAATCGACGACATTCCCTTGGAAGAGCGCATGAACCGGATCCGCGCCCACCTGGTGCGCGAAGGTCGAGTGCAATTCGACGAATTGTACCCCCATGACGGACGTCGTTTGCTTCCCGTGGTGACCTTTATGGCCATCATGGAATTGGTGAAGACCGAAGAACTTTGCTTTCGCCAATCAGGGACCTGGCAACCGATGGTCGTCTACCGCAAGGCGGATACCCGCTTCGAGGATGAATTGGCGGAAATGAACCAAGTCTACACGCC
>CAIKAA010000161.1 GCA_903825275.1 uncultured Fibrobacterota bacterium
CGAAGACCTCCAGCTCGCTCGCCAAGTCCAACGCGGAGGCAAGCCCGTGCTTTTGTTGGCCAACAAGTCCGAACGTCCGGAAGACCGCGAGGCCCTGGTCGATTGGATGAAGCTCGGACTGGGCATGGCCAATCCCGTTTCAGCCACCACCGGCTATGGGATGGATGGCTTGGTCGAACGTCTGCGCCAAGTCGTTCCCGCCGGGGGAGTGACTTCGCGCCGTGACGACAAGACGCGGATGGCGATTTTGGGACGACCCAACGCGGGCAAGAGCACGTTGGTGAATCGCTTGCTTGGGGAAGACCGGATGATCGTCTCGGCCGTTCCGGGTACGACGCGTGATTCGGTCGATGCCCAGTTCGTTTGGCAAGGTCACCACTTCCAAGTCACCGACACCGCGGGCCTGCGCAAAAAGGCCAGGGTCCGCGACGACGTGGAATATTATTCGAACATGCGGTCGTTGGAGTCGATCCGTCGCTCGCATGTCGTGGTGCTGTTGGTCGATTGCCTGATGGACACTTTGGACGACGGGCTTCCCGAGCAGGATTTGCGGATCTTGCGCCAAGTGGAAGAAGCCGGCAAGGGGTTGGTCATTGGGCTCTCCAAGTGGGACGCCTTGGCCAAGGATTCCAAAACCTTCGACGCGATCGTCAAAGACATGCGCTTGCGGATTCCGGCCTTGGCCGAAACTCCCATCGTTGCCTTCTCGGGCCAGGACGGCCAGCGTGTTCCACGGCTGTTGGAAGAGGTCATCCGGGTCAAGGAAGGGCTGACCAAGGTGTTGGGGCGCGAGAAGGTCATCGCCTATTTTGACGAAGCCCTCCGCATCCAAAAGCCGCCCTATGCGCATGGTCATCCCATCACCCTGACGCGCTGTTGCCAGGTGCATGTCGATCCACCCATGCTCGCCTTCGAGACGGAAAATCCCGATCTGGTGTCGGAAGCCTATCGCCGCTTTTTGCGGGCGCGAGCCATCGAGTATTTCGACATTGGCGGCGTTCCCTTGCGGATCGCGTTCCGAAGCCGATTCGAATTGCGCACCGACGAAGACCTGGCCCGCTTTGGCGGCGACCATCCCCTCCCGCGTCCACTGGGAGTCAAGCCGGAAGGGCGCCGCATCCGAAAGCCCAAAACCGAGGTCAAAAAGCCAGTTCCCGAGGCCGATGCTTCCTTCAAGGAAGTGCGCACCCCCAAGGTCAAGCGCGAAGCCAAAAGTCTGCACCAGGCCAAATCGACTCGACCTCCCCGGATGGCGCGCGAACCCAAGGCCTTACCAGAGCTCAAGGTGGTGCGAACTCCCCGGGTAAAGTCCAAGCCGGCCGAACCAAAGGCCAAGCGTTTGTCCAAGTCGACCGGGGAACCGAAGCCCAAGCGGGCTTCCAAGTCGACACGCGAACCGAGGCCCAAACTGCCTGCAAAGTCGAACTCTCGAAAGCCCAAATAAGTCGGCTTCGTCCCCTTGCTTTTGTGGTCTTGGAGATGCCATAATGCGGCATGCGCCCGCAATCTTTGCGAACCAAAACCATCTGGACCGTAGCAGGAGCAACAGGCATCTTGCTGGGGTTGCTTGTCGTGAATTTATTGTCCTTCCTTGCGCCAAGCTACCGGAACATCGACCAAAAATTCGCCCTTCGAGAGCGTTCGCGCGTCGAACAGTTTTTCCAGCTCCGCCTAGAGGCGTTGAAACGCTCCGGTCGCGATTGGGGAGTTTGGGATGGGATGGCGCAATGGGTGGTCGATCGCAATTCCGCGTTTGAGAAAGACAATCTCCAGCGTTCCAGCCTTTCCAACGCCGGGTTCAGCTACCTCGGCCTATTCGATTCCACTGGTAAAAACATCAAGGATTTGCGCGACACCACGATTCCCCCCGAAGTCTTGTCGTGGGCAACCCACAAAGCCGGGATTTGGACCCGTGAACGGGACACCGCCGCCGTGTCGGGAATCGCGATGCTCAACCACCAATTTTGGGCCATCGACCTGCAGCCGATCCGTACCAATGAGTCGACCTCTCCCCAGGCGACCGGAGCTCTGGTTGTGGCCACCTTGGTGGATCCTGCGAAAATCGACGACGGAGTTTTGAATTTTGTGCACGCCCAAATCGATAGCGGGATCCGTTCCGACTCGGTGGTGATGCAGGGGCATTTACCTCCCCTCCAAGGATTGGGGACGGATGGATTTTTGGTTGAGGTGCAGAGGGTCATCTGGTCCCAAGGCCGTCGGACCTTGGCTCTGCTGTGTGTGGGAACGCTATTGTTCGCCTTTGCGTTCGCGTTTGTCGTGCTTCGCTTTCTCGACGTCGTCTTGCTGAGCCGCCTCGTCCTTTTGCAAGAGGACCTTGAAACCATCCGTGCCTTTCCCTCGCGCGGGACCAGAATCCGAGATTTGGGTCCCGACGAAATCGGGCGGGTGTCGGCCCAGGTGAATTCGATCTTCGATGCCTTGGAAGAATCGCAACGCCATCTTGCCGATGCCCAACGCATCGCGCGGCTTGGGTTTTGGCAGTTGGACCTCGAAAGTTTCCGAGCCCAAATTTCCACCGAGCACATCGAGACGGCAGGACTTGATTTCGAGGGCGGCAACCTCGACATCACCTTTGAAGATTATTTGGAACGCTTCGTCCATCCCGAAGACCGCGATCGCCTCAGTTCCTGGGCTGAATTCGCCAAGTCTCGAGAATCCGAAGAGGTCACCAGAGACTTGGAGTACCGGACTGTCGGTCGCGATGGGGAAGTTCGCCACCTTTCCGCGGCCTGCCGCAAGCGTTCTGGCGAAGAACGAATCTTGTTCCTGGTGGCGCAAGACGTGACCGATCGCCGCCGAATGGAGGAAGAAATCCTACGAGGCAGTCTTTACGATGCTTTGACGGGCCTTCCCAACCGAAGCTTGATCCAGGATCGGATCCGCTCCTTGATCGACCATGGAGCGAAGACAAATTGTGTCATCATGATTTTGTCCTTGGACCGGTTTCCCTCGGTCAACGCTTCGCTCGGACGAGATGTGGGAGACGGGTTGCTTTTGGGGGTCGCGGTCCGCTTGGTAGGCGCGTTGCCGCCAGGAACAACGGTGGGGCGGATGTCCCAAGAATCCTTCTGCATCCTGCTCGACAGCGATGATCTGGCCGAGACCGGTCGCATCGCGGAATCGTTGCGACAAATCGTCCGGACGCCATTGCCCTTGGGAGGGCGCGAATTGGTGCTTACCGGGAGCATCGGTGTGGCGAGCGCCCGTCCTGGAGAGTGCAGTGCCGAAGAGGTTTTGAGTCGCGCGGAATCCGCCGTATTCCAAGCCTCGGCGCGCGGCGGAGATTGCGTCTCTTACTTTGACGAAGAACGCAGCCGTGTGGCTCGCGAGAAGGTCGATCTGGAAATGGAGTTGAGCAAAGCGACTCCCGACCAGCTCGAATTGCACTATCAACCCATCGTCCATCTTTCCAACGGACGCTTGGCGGGATTTGAGGCTCTTCTGCGGTGGCGCCACCCGGATAGAGGGTTGATTTCGCCCATGATTTTCATCCCCATTGCCGAGCGAACCGGGCTAATCCATCCCATCGGCCTATGGGTGATGGAAGAAGCCATGCGGGTGGAAACCCAGTGGAAAAAGGAAATGGGCGCCAACGCCCCCTTCATGAGCATCAACCTTTCGGTCAAGCAATTTTTGCACGATGATCTGGCGGATCAAATCCGGCTGTGTCTCGAAAAGACGGGGGTCGATCCCCATGGGATCAAGCTGGAAATCACCGAATCCGCCTTGTCCGAAGATCCCAAGCATGTGACCGAACTTTTGGAAAACCTGGTGTCCACCGGCATCCGGTTCAGTCTGGATGATTTTGGAACCGGGTACTCCTCCCTTGGTTACCTCAGCAGTTTCCCGGTCCAAACATTGAAGGTTGACAAATCCTTTGTCGATCAAATCGGAGAAGACGGGAAGAAGACGCGCATCACGACAGCCATCGTGAGCCTAGCCCATACCTTGGGCATGGACGTGGTCGCCGAGGGAATTGAACAAGAAGCGCAGTGGCAATATTTGCGGGACCTTGGGTGCGAGTACGGCCAGGGATACTACTTCTCCAAACCTCTACCTTGGGACAAAGCGCAAGCCTATTTGGAAAAAGAAAAAAATCTTTTAAAATAGAGGAGTGTGCATTTGCTTTCGAGACCGAAAAACCGTAAGTTTTAAAGGTGGCCCCGAGGGGTCGCGTGGACAGAAAAAGGGAAGAACAATCAGCGAGCTGATCAATGCAAATCCAGCCGACGAGAACCTTCTCGTGTGGCATGAGCCGATAGGCAAACGGGCCTCCACTTGAGAGGCCCAGCTGGTGAGGGGGGAAAATTCCAGTGCTAGATCCTCACAGCAAGGCGAGTGGGACCGGGGCAGCCTCCGGTCCTTTTTTTTATTTCAGTTTCCCCAAGGTTCGGGAAATTCGCAAACAGCCCGACCTAGTCAAAAATTATCTCCAGACATAAAATGACGAGACAAGCCACGCTTCCGAGTTGGATCCCAATAGTGTTATGTCCACATTGCCTAGTCTTCAGGTGACCCAAATCAGATGGGCTGCGCTACTGTCCTTTCACCTGTCATCGCGCCTTGATCTAACGACCGAATAGGGGCTCCACTCCGTCAAGGAAAGATGGCCCTCGCGAGCCATTTTGGTAGCCAATCTTGAGGGAAGCTGACCGGAAGCGATCGACCGTTACACGTTGAAGAGGAAGTTCAAAATATCCCCGTCTGCCACGACGTATTCCTTGCCTTCGGACCGCTGCAGTCCCTTTTCCTTGCAAGCGAGCTGGGTGCCGTGGGTCTCGAAATCCTTCCACCCAATCGTTTCGGCGCGGATGAACCCGCGCTCGAAGTCGGAATGGATCACCCCGGCGCAGGCGGGGCCCTTCCAACCCTTGCGGAAGGTCCAGGCGCGCACTTCTTGCACGCCGGCGGTGAAATAGGTCTGGAGGCCCAGCAGGGCGTAAGCGGCGCGGATCACCGTGTCCAATCCCGACTCCTTGAGGCCCAGCTCTTCCAGGAACACGGTCTTTTCCTCAGGGTCCAATTGCGAAAGTTCGGCTTCGATTTTGCCCGAAATCATCACCACGTGGGCGCCTTCCGACGCGGCGTGGGTTTTGACGACTTCCACGTGCTCGTTGCCCGTGTGGATGTCGCTTTCCAACACGTTGCAGCAATACAGGATGGGTTTGGAGGTGAGCAGTTGGAGCTCGCGGGCGATGTCGGCTTCGTCTTCGGTCAGAACGACGCTTCGAGCGGCCTTGGCCTCATTAAGGGCTGTGAGCAATTTCTGCCAAACTTCGACGGCAGCCTTGGCCTTCTTGTCCTGACTCTTGGCGGCTCGTTCG
Organism: uncultured Fibrobacterota bacterium; assembly: GCA_903825275.1. Taxonomy (GTDB): domain Bacteria; phylum Fibrobacterota; class Fibrobacteria; order UBA5070; family UBA5070; genus UBA5070. The sequence goes on from CAIKAA010000161.1 coordinate 5,346, forward strand.
TCCTTGGCCAAGCGCTTTTCCACCGTTTCCATGTCCTTGAGGGCCAGCTCGGTGTCGATGATCCCGATGTCGCGCAGCGGGTCCACCGAACCTTCAACGTGGGTCACGTCGCCATCTTCGAAACAGCGCACCACATGCATCACGGCATCGACTTCGCGGATGTGCGACAGAAATTGGTTGCCCAACCCTTCACCCTTGGACGCGCCACGCACCAGCCCGGCAATGTCCACGAACTGCATGACCGCGCGCTGCACATTGCGGGGCTTCACCACTTCGGCCAGCTTCTCGATCCGGGGATCCGGCACCGTCACGGTTCCCACATTGGGGTCGACCGTGCAGAACGGGTAGTTGGCCGCCTGCGCCCCCGCGTTGGTGATCGCGTTGAAAATGGTGGATTTGCCCACATTAGGAAGCCCGACGATACCGCATTGAATGCCCATAAGGCGGGGAAAGGTAGCTAAGCCTTCCCCACACTCACTTCGATTTCTCCAATGCCTCGATGGCTTGCTCGAAGGCACGGGCAGGAACCGCTCCGGTGAAGGATTCCACCACGAGGCCGTTTTTGTCCAAGAGGTACGATTGGGGGAGCGATTCCAAGCCCATGTGATCGAACAATGGCAAGGCGCCGGTGGCGACGGGGTAGGGGATTTTGAGGCGTTCGACCAACAGGGGGACAGGTGCGGCGGTTTCGTCGATGGATAGTCCCACGATCTTCAAGCCGTGGCTTTGGTATTTGGACAGAATCTGTCGCAATACACCGACCTCTTCACCGCACGGTCCGCACCAGGTTGCCCAAAAAACCACCAGGGCGGGATTTCCCGCCAATTGGGAAAGGCGTACCGAATCCCGGCCGCCAGGAGACGGCAGCGCAAAGGCCGGAAAGGGACTACCGACCAATTTCCGGGCCGGATCGGCATGGCAGCCACCCAGAATCCACAAGAGGCCAAAAAGGAGCGTCGCAGAACAAATTCTTCTGGTCATGAATCCCAAGGTAACCAGCAGGGCTTCATTTTTCGATGTAACTTCCTCAGGCATCCCATCTTAGGAGGAATCATGCAGTTGCGCCATCTATTGTTGCCTCTCGCGCTTGTGATGACTGGCCATGCCGAGGTCAAGATCGTCCAGCCCTCGCCCTACATGTCGTCACCGCCGCCATCCCAGGCCGACACCACGGTGATTGATCCGGGGCGCAAACCCAACTGCGAGACCCAACCGGGCCTGCAGGAAGCCTGGTACGCGGATTGGAACTTGACGACAGATCGTCCCAGCAGTGGGCCGTTGGATGTCAAGGGACCTCGTCGCAACGCCCCCACCATCCGCGCTGGTTTCGATGACAATGGTTGGCCCACCGATGTCGTTTATTACGACACCAAAGGCCGGCCTCGCTGGACCAAACTGTTCAAATACCCGGCGCGGATTCCGTCCGGCCCCGGAGACGTTCCCTACCAGGTGAATTGGATCGGATCGAATGGCAAGGCCATCCAGTTGTCCAAAGTCACCGAGGGGTACAAGAAGGCCAAGTGGGAAATCGGCATGAAGAAGTACGAGGTCGGCGATTTCTTGGGAGAGCCGCTGATCGTGGATGTGACCCCCTCGGGCACCACCTTCTCGTCGGATGCGGAAACTTGGGTCTATTGGATCGATGGCCAGGAAGTGCGATTCCCATTCGACAAGGACAACCGCCTGATTGCGCTACCTAAGGCAGGAAATGCTCCCGCGGCGGCATCGACGAAGCCCGATTCCAAGCCGTCGAATGCCAAAATCGACACAGCAAAACCCGCCAAGCCAGCGACGGATTCTGTCAAATCGGCAGCAAATGCGGGTAAGGCGGATTCCTCGAAATCGGCGGCCAAGGTGGCTCCAAAAGCGGATGCCAAGCCAGTTTTGGGGAAATCCAAAGTGGATTCCTCAAAGACCAAAGCCGCCCCCAAATCCGAAACCAAGCCTGTGATGAATTCCAAATCCGATTCGGCGAAGGTGGAGCCAAAAGCTGCATCCAAATCCGACTCGACCAAGTCCGCCAAAGCGAATCTCAAAGTTGATTCGACCAAGTCGCCAAAGACCAAACCAAAGGTTGATTCGGCCAAGGCGAAGTGAATCAAGATTGGTTTTGAAAAAGGCTCGGTCGGGCAAATCCCCCGACCGAGCCTTTTTAATTGCCAC
>CAIKAA010000162.1 GCA_903825275.1 uncultured Fibrobacterota bacterium
CTACCCTGACCGAAACCGCAATGTCCAGAACTCCTTTGGCTGCGACGAAGATGTGACAGAATTTGACAGATTAGGCGAATTCTTGTTCCTTTAATCGCTTTGGATCTGGACCGGAGAGGCAGAACTATACTTGTTCATCCAACCCAATCCGATGGATCTCCCAGCTTCCGAAAGACCCCATCTTGAAAAACACCACGCGCCTCCTGACGGCCATCGTTCTTTCCGCGATCAAGGTGGGTCATGGCTTCTACATGCCTCCCTACAATCCAGGCTTCATGGTCATTCCAACGAGCAACCTTCCCACCTACACTCTCCAGGAAATCGATCCTCTTTCCACCCTTCGCTTTGGCGGCTCGGACACCCTCTTGCATCCTGGAGATACCCTGGGATTGTTGGTATCTATCCCGGTTCGAGCTTTGCATGCCTCCATGGAAGAAGCGCAACATGCCGAGGACTCCTTGTCCCCGCTGATCTCGGCCAACCTGCAAAGCACGCTCTCGGGTGTTATGCATTTGGTCGAGGCAAACGGTTCCAACAAACCCATCGACAGCCTGTCTTTGGATTCCTCGGCTTCGAACCTGAAGAAACGCGGCGACCCCAAACCGATCTTTTCCAAAGAGTATTTGACAAAAATTGGTTTGCAGCAACCCCAATCCCAAAGTGGCGTCAAAGCGGTTTTGGTGGTGAGTGAATTGATCGTGGCCAGGAGTGTTAAGCCCGAAGGGCCAAACGCCCCCAAGGTCCTCGATGTTCTCGCCGCCTGGGGCTTGTGGGATCCAAACACGTCGCGATGGAAGGCTTGGGGCTTGGTGCCCCTGCGAAAATCGAGATCCGAAACCGACAGGATGGCAACAACCTTGGTCGCCACCCAAATCTCCACTCGGATCTTGCAGGAAACTCCGATTCCTTCTTCCGTCGGCGATGTGGTGCGGAAGGATCGAAGGTCCAGACTCGGTGGACTTCTTCTCGGATTGGAACTGAATTTTGGGGGATACATGGATGGAGATTTGAAAACGCTGGTGAAAGCAGCCAATTCCGACGCCAGTGTTGATGTCGCTTCGGTAGGAGTGTCCGTGGCATGGTTCCCGTCAAATTGGGGCGTCGGCGTCAGCCTCCCCCTGTTTTCCTCGGTAGAAATGTCCCAACCGTCCAGCAGCAACTCCTACTCCGACAAATCCGATTCCAAAAGTGTCAAATTGTTCGATAACTTCAATCCGGAGGTCGAGCTTTCGGGCATTCTTCCCTTCAACAACTCCGGATTGATCGGGACGATCGGAATCGGACACATGTCCTTGACCGGATCCAGCACTGGCTGGGATGGAGTTCCTCCCTCCGGCTCTGGCTGGTTCTGGAAACCGAGCCTTGGGTATTACTTGGCGGGAAAGTATGCCTTCCTTTTGACGGACCTGGGAATAGAATCCCAAAGCTATGACCTCCTTCAAAAATCGTTCAAAGCCACCGTGTTTTCCATCCGCATCCGAGCTGGATTGCGATTGGCGCACGAATAAGCCCTTTCGCGAAAAGGCGTATTGGGCGCCTCCGCCGCGCTCGCGCGGCGGCCGGGTCCTATGCCGCCTGACGGCGGCACGCAGCCCCCCTACCGGTTTTTCCGACGTGGAGGGCGATTCATGAATCGCCCCTAC
>CAIKAA010000163.1 GCA_903825275.1 uncultured Fibrobacterota bacterium
ATCCCTCCTCTTGCCAAAGAAACTATTTCGAAACTTCGGACTTGGCTAGGGAAATTGTCAAAACTTTTTGGACGGTGTTCTCCAGACCAACTCCCTTGTAAAAATTCCCCTTCCTGACTCTCTGTCGGTCAGGGCTACCTTTCCTTCCAGTGAGACTTTCCAAGATCCCTTACGTTCTCAAATTGGTGCGTTTCGGCAACTGTGTCGTGGCGGCGGCCACAAGCTTGGCCGGATCCTGGGCGGCAAGTCAGGACCTATCCTCCGACAAGCCGTGGCTATTGGCCGTGTCCGCGATGTTGATCGCTTGTTTCGGAAATGCCTACAACGATATTTGCGATCTTCCGGCGGACCGGGTGAACCGACCAGATCGGGTGTTGGTGCGCGGCGACATCGACATGGTCTCGGCCTTGCGGATTGCAGGATGGTGCTTGGCACTTGGGCTGATGCTATCGGCATATGCCTATGTGGATGCCTTGATCATCGCCGTCACGGTGGCGACTGTGCTGTTCATTTATGACAAGACGCTCAAGTCCACCCCGCTTTTGGGAAATGCCGCCGTGGCAGCGACTTGTGCGGCCACCGTTGCTTACGGAGCCCTTTCCAGTTCGACGTGGAATCGCCAAGTCGTGGTGTTGATGGTTTGTGCCTTTGGCCTTACGCTGGTCCGCGAGTTGTACAAAGACATTCAAGACGAAGAAGGCGATCGGGCCATGGGGGCTCGAACCTTTCCAATCCTATTTGGAGAGTTCCGGTCGGCTTTGGTCGCCCTCTTGCCTTTGGCGTTCACCATCTATTTCGTGTTGTACCGGATTTTTAGTTCCACCCCGAACTGGGGTGGTGCCTACGTCGCGGGAGTGGCCCTCACCGCAGGATTGGCCTGGACCGCCATTCGCAGCCTGACCACCCACGGTCCGGCCCAGTGGGGAGTCCGTTCGGGGGAAGTGAAGATTTGGATTGTATTAGGCGTGGTATGGGTCCTCCTCTGGCGCCTCCACATCTGATTCGGCTGCGGCGGCGCATACTCGCCACCCTCCCCGCTCGCCGTCCCGAGGCGGACGGCTTCGGGGTCGGCTGACTTCGTCTGCATCCGCCTCGCTCGAATCAGTCTCGTTGTGGCGTCAGCCGTCGGTCAGGCGCGGGGGTGTGGTCGTTGCTCCGTGGTTAGGTCGCGGGCCTGTCAAAAATCCCCCTCCTCTGGAGGGGTGCCCCGAAGGGGTGGGGTGGTCGTTGCTCCGTGGTTGCGATCCACCCGGAAGGGGGGTGGGTGGCTGCGTCTGCATCCGCTCGCTCGAATCAGTCTCGTTGTGGCGTCAGCCTTCGGTCAGGCGCGGGGGTGTGGTCGTTGCTCGGTGGTTAGGCCGCGGGCCTGTCAAAAATTCCCCTCCCCTGGAGGGGTGCCCCGAAGGGGTGGGGTGGTTGTTGCTCCGTGGTTGCGATCCACCCGGAAGGGGGGTGGGTGGCTGCGTCTGCATCCACCTCGCTCGAATCAGTCTCGTTGCGGCGTCGGCCTTCGCTAGGCGGGCCGGTAGGCGCGGGGTGGTTTGATTTGGCGACGCCTACGACCTCACCCTCCGTCTGCGCACGAGTGAGGTTGTGACGCCTACGGGGGCGGATGGAGGCGCGGAAAGCTATTGTTGGAGCGGATTCCTTGGAGTGGCCAGGAGGCAAGAGCATGAAGCAATTCGCGGCAATATTGGCGATAGGGTGGGGGACGCTTTTGGGAGCGGCTACCAGTGATAGCGTGCAGGTTTTGACCACGACGCATTTTGCCATCTATTGGTTGAATGGGGGGCCGAACGCTCCTGTGGCCGGGGACGCAGATCTGAATGGTCGTCCGGACTATGTGGACTCTGCAGCGGCCAATCTGGAGGCCACTTACCGAGTTTTGGCCGATTCGCTTCATTACCGACTTCCGCGGGCCCAGACGACGACCATCTACACCCATCGAAAGGTTTCGTCGGGGTTGTATCCGGTGGAAATTCTCGACCTGGCCACGGCAAATTCCTATTGGCAGGGAACCGGCACCTATGGCTGCATCCACGATAGCTCCGAGTCCCCCGACGGACATCCAGGAACCCAAATCTGGCTTGAAAATGACTTTTTGGACAATGGGACGGATTCAATTGTGGTGGGGATTCGGGGGCAGATCTTCCACAACTGGGTCAAGGCGCCCTACAAAGCCTTGAAATTTGCTGTGGCTCATGAGTTGTACCATGCCTTCACCTATGAATACGACGATGTTTGGACTTACGCCTTCCATGAAATGTCGGCGGTCTGGTTTGAATCGTGGTATGCCCCGGAACTTCAGAATCATTGGCGCTACCTACCTCTTTTCCGAGATAATCTTCTCTATGGAGCATTCAACAATTCTGCCCAACAGGGTTATGGAAATTATCTGTACCTAAAGGCTATCGTCGACTTGTACGGAGTGAATGCGATTCGCAAACTTTGGGAAGATCGGGCTGCTCTTGCACCTGGCAATGATGATGCCGCCTGGTTTAAATCGGCTTGGGCGAGAATGAAATTAGATACGATTTCTAATCTGACCCGGTACTATGGTGAGAATGCAGTCAAACTAATCACCGGGCAATCAGGGAAGTTTGATGATGGCGGTGCGTTAATTGGAAAAGTCAATCCTGCTTTCGAATCCTTTAAATTAGATGCACGAGATACAATCGAATCCCAATCGTGGACAAGTTTGATTGGCGCCTATGGAATATATCCTCTTGCGCTATCTAAAGGTGATGTGCCATCTGGGGCAAATGTAGTTGCGTTGACAAACGTTCCAATTTCTGGTGGAAATTTGGTAGTGGTTCATTATCCTTCTCATTTCACTCAGTTATTTGATGTAACCAATTCTGACTATGTAATAGGGTGGCTGCCGACGGACACAATGCTACTGTTAGTTAATGTAACGGGAGAAATTGGTAATTCCTGGAATTATTATGCCACAACCCGTACCGCCGGAATACACCCACGGACCACTTTTCTAAAGCCAACGGCCTATACTCGGTCGTTCGATTTATTTGGTCGTCCGGTACCGTCCTCCGGATCCAGACAGGTCCGCATTGATCTCAACGCCACCACTGACGGCTCCCGCCGTCGCTTTGGGCGGTAACGGCTCTTTCCACAGCTCTCTCTGAAGATATCCATCCTTTCCAGGCTCTTCGGCTTTCCTAGAGTTGTCATGCTGATTCGACCACTTTTGCAGAATCGTCCGCTTTGAAAAACGAAATTCTACGACAACGGTTTGTCCCCAAAATTCCCCGTCAAGGAATGGAATCTTTAGGGTTGGTCAAGCTGAGTTAAGCTTTCTTCGTGCCTGTGAATCAACCCTTTTGCGGGGCCGTTGGAGCTAAAGCGCCCATTTCATTAGCCTTCTAGGCGTCTGAGAAGAAGGTTCTGAAAATCCCCAGGCCCTTCAGGGGATTGCAAACGGTCTTTTGGTGATGACTGCTTTGTGGGAGTCGGACAGTTTGGGCCGATCTAGGTTGGGGCACAGATAAAAAAGGAACCCTGCGGTTCCTTTTCATTCTATCGATGTGAGTGGCAATCGGCCTGCTTAGAGCCAGCCAGGCCGATTCAAATCCATTACTTAAACGACTTGAAGGTTTCCACGCCACTCGACGTGCGGACCTTGACGAAATACAGGCCGGAGGATTTTTGACTCCCCAAAGAAATGACCTGGGTGGTTCCTGGGGTCATGTTTAGCGACGAATGCTGGAGGGGGGAGCCATCCATGGAATAGACGGCAATTTCGTAAACCATGGAGGAATTGGATTGGATTTCCAACATTCCATTGGCACGGAAGGAGGTCGAAACTCCCCTATGGTTGGGCTTCAT
>CAIKAA010000164.1 GCA_903825275.1 uncultured Fibrobacterota bacterium
ATTTGCACCTCGACGCCCCGTCCCTCGGGGCCCATCACGGTGGTGTGGAGCGATTGGTAGAGGTTCGACTTGGGAACCGCGATGTAATCCTTGAACCGGCCTGCGATCGGCGCCCAAAGGCCGTGGACATAGCCCAAGGCTTCGTAGCAATGGGCCACCGAATCCACCAAAATGCGCACGGCATTGAGGTCGTGGATGTTGTCGAGCTCACTCACCCCTTTTTCCCGCATCTTGCGCCAAATGCTATACAGGTGCTTGGGGCGGCCATTGATCTCGCAAGAAAGGTTCGCCTCCGCCATCCGCCTTTCCAACGGATCCACCACCATCCGGATGTAGGCCTCGCGTTCACCTCGTTTTTCGGCGATCTTTTCCACCAGCTTGGCGTAGTCGTCGGGGTGGAGGTGCTTGAAGGCCAAATCCTCCAGTTCCCATTTGATCCGGCCCAACCCAAATCGGTGCGCCAGTGGGGCATAGACCTCCAAGGTTTCGGAGGCGATCAGGCGTCGCTTGTCCGCGGCCATGTACCGCAGGGTGCGCAGGTTGTGCAAGCGGTCGGCAAACTTGATCAGAATGACGCGGGGATCGCGGGCCATGCTGACCAGCATCTTGCGGAAGGTTTCGGCTTGGCGCTGTTCGCGGGTTTGGGCGGGAAGCAAGGCCATTTTGGTGACGCCTTCCACCAAAAAAGCGACTTCACGGCCAAACAACCGGTCGATTTCCTCGGTGGAAATCTCGGTGTCCTCGACCACGTCATGGAGGACACCAGCCATCACGGTTGGGGCGTCCATGCCGTTTTCGGCCAAAATCCGCGCCACCTCGAAGGGGTGCTCCGAGTAAGGCATGCCCGACTTGCGGCGCTGTCCCTCATGAGCTTGGTCGGCGAATTCCAGGGCTCGACGGATTTCGGCTACCGCGAGGTCAGCGCGGTATTCCACAATCCAATCGACCAGTCTGGAAACGCCTTCGGCGCTCATGGCAAGCTTGTCATGGCGTTGTGGCTTCTCCGTCGAACACTTCTTCCCAACCTTCGAGCATGCGCGATCGGGTGGGGTGCTGCAACTTCTGCAAAGCCTTCGATTCGATTTGGCGTACCCGTTCCCGGCTGATCCCGAACCTCTCGCCGATTTCCTTCAGGGTGCTGGCTTGGCCATCGTCCAATCCAAACCGCAACCGGATGATTTGGCGTTCCTTTTCCTCCAACCCATTCAGCACGGTGTCGATCTGCTCTTTCAGCAACCGCGTCTGGACCGCCTGCCAAGGGGCTTCCACGGTCTTGTCTTCGATAAAATCGCCGATCCGGCTCGATTGGTCGGTGCTGGTCCAGGAATCCAGGCTGACCGGATCTTGGGAGGTTTCCAGGGCGATGTTCACCTTGTCGATCTCCACACCAGCCGCCAAGGCGATTTCCTCGGCGGAAGGCGTGGCTCCGGTTTTGGCCTGCAGTTCGCGGGCGATGCGCAAGATCCGGCGAATGCTGTCGAGCATGTTGGCCGGAATCCGGATGATCTTGCCCTTGTCGGCAATCGCCCGGGTGATGCTTTGCTTGATCCACCAAGTGGCATAGGTGCTGAACTTGTAGCCCTTGGTGTAATCGAAATTTTCCACCGCCCGAATGAGACCTTGATTTCCCTCTTGGATCAAATCGATCAGTTCCATGCCCTTTTGGCTATAGCGCTTGGCGATGGAAACCACCAATCGCACGTTGGCCTCCACAATCTCTTCCTTGGCCTGGTCACGCACACTTTCCCATTGGCGCACGGTCATCATGTCGTCGCGGGCTTTTTCCTCCTCATCGACGAGGGTTTTCCAGAGCCGCGTGAGGCGGTCGATCTGGCGCGCCGAAAGTCCAACGGCCATGGCGGCTTGCTGGGCATGATCGGTTGGTTTGCGACCAGAGCCGACCAGGGCTTTGCGCAAATCGCCCAGCCGCCCAAGAATTCGCTCTTTCTCACGGTCGTAAACTTTTGACTCGGTCCAGGCGTCGTTGTCGATCTGACAGATTTCCTCAATCCGGATCTCTTCGCGCTCGACCTGCTCGCACAAGTGGACAACTTCGCGCAGGATGCGCATGTCGAAAAACAAGATCCCCAAAATGCGCTGCTGGACCTGGTCGATGCGCCGTGCGATGGCGACTTCCTCTTCGCGAGACAAGAGCGCGACCCGACCAACGCTGTTCAGATAGACCCACGTGGGGTCCCAAAAACGTCCTTGTCCGCTCGAGGTGCGCTTTTGAGGCAGGTCCATGGTGGAATGGCGCCCGTGCCCGACGGTGATGTTCACCCCCCGGCGGCGGAACAATTCCATCAAGAGTTGGGCTTGGTCGTCGTCCTGGGTCAGCGCACTCACCTGATTGGAATGCAAAAATCCTTGGATTCGTGCGGTCTTTTCTAGGCGGCGGACGATCTTGGGGTCAACTGTATTCACGAGTCCATCCTGGGATGTAGAAGGTTCCGTTCGCGTGCCAGGAGCTCGCTGAACTCCGTTAAAGAGTGGTCCGAACCGATGTCGATCCTTGCCTTGGCCACCAGTTTGCGTCGGCGTTCCCGCACCCGCCTGGCTTCCAAATCACGAAGAAAGTCATCCAGCCATTTTCTGGCCTCGAGTTCATCGGGCCGGACCTCGAACAATTGAAACAGCTCAGTGACGAATTCGGCAAGGGAGGAATCGAGTTCGGATGCAAAAGATTTGGGATCCGGGGGTGCATCCTCGATTTCGGAACGCGCGCAAAGCATGTCCCAAATCGTCCGGGAACGCGGTTCGACAAGATCCGACGGATGCACATGGTCCCGTGCATCCAGGACCAGGACGGGATGTGACAAGACCAAATGCACGAACTGAGCCTCCACTCGACGAATTCCGGTCAGTATCTCCTTTTTTTGTCCAAAATGCACGCGTGCAGTTTCTGACGCAAGGAGAGCCTGGGATGGGGGAGGGGTTCCGGTTTGCAGGGTTTGCCGCAAATCGGCTTCGCTGATCCGCATCAGGTGCAAGTGTGGAGCAGCCGCTTGGATGCATTGTTCGCGTAGGGGCATGTCGGGGATGGCCGACATCAGCGAGTAAATCCTGCGCAAAGCATCGGCCTTTTGATCCGGACTGGAATGCCGGTTGCTGTCGTGAAGTCCGGTAAGGACAAAATCCACCCAATGGCGAGCGTCCTTGATTCGTTCTCGCAACGCATCCGGCCCTTTGGCTTTCAGCAATTCGTCGGGATCCTTGGCGTCGGTTCCCACCAAATTCGCCACCCTGACCTCAAGCCCCTCGGACAAAAGAACCGGCAGGCTTCGCTCCGCTGCTTGGATGCCGGCTTTGTCGCCGTCAAAGAAACAAACCACCCGACGGGCCTGGCGCGAAAGAAGTTTGGCTTGGTCTTTGGTAAACGCCGTCCCGGAGGCCGCCACCACGTTGCGCAGTCCGTGTTTCCAAAGCGCCATCCAATCCATGTAGCCTTCCACGACCACCACCTCATCCGCCCGAGCGATTTCTTGGCGGGCATGGCTCAAACCGAAAAGAAATTGGCTTTTGCGGTAAAATTCGGTTTCCGGACTGTTCAGGTACTTGGGAATGTCTGGTTTCCCGGATTGCAAGTTGCGCCCAGCAAAGCCGATGGGGCGTTTGGAAAGGTCCAAAAGCGGGAAAATCAGGCGCAGACGGAACCGGTCGCGCCAAGACCCAGAAGCGTTGCGAACCACTAGGCCTGCCGCCTCAAGGGCTTCGCGTCCATGCCCGGCACCGGGTCCCGAGGCGAGCATCACGTCGCCTCCGGGCGCCAATCCAATGTGAAAGTCAGCGATTTCCTGGTCCGAAAGCCCGCGGCCCCGGGCGTATTCCATCACCTTGGGCTGGTTCAACAAGGTTTGGTGAAAAAAGGCAAGGGCCCAGTCCAAAGCCGATCGAGCGGCTTGGCTCAGCGCCTGGGCAGCGGGATCGGGGGCAATTCTTTCCGGAAGCTGGACACCGGTTTCATGGGCCAGCTGCTCGATGGCCTCGCGAAAATTCATGTGTTCGTGTTCCATCAAAAATTTGAACACGTCTCCACCGGCGCCGCAGACGAAACACTTGTAAATCCCCAACTGCGGGTTGACATGCAGCGAAGGGCTGTGGTCGTCGTGGAACGGACAGCGACCCACGTGGTAAGCCCCTCGCCGCTTGAGCGGGACATGACGTCCCACCACCGATACGATGTCCACCCGGGAACGAATGTCCTCCCTAGCCTGCTCGAAGGGACCCATCTTGGAAAAGATGCACACCTTCCTTTCCCCAACGAACAATAAACCACCCCTCGACAAGCTCGGGGACCGCCCTTGGCACCAAAGGGTGCCCTTCCGGTTTCGCAGTGCCGTAGCCGTCGGCCAGGAACTTCGACCAGGATCTCTTGGCACCAAAGATTCTCCGCAGCCAGTTTCCGCACATGGCGGTCGATAAACTCAGGGCACCGCAGGAGCGCCTCGGGGACCACCCCTCGAATTCGCTCAGCCCCCCGGCAACAATCTTCCCCGTGGATATGGCCAACGAGATCGATTGGCTCAAATTTCAAAGCAACGGATTCGGAAGGATTTTTGGGACCAATGCCGTGGTCGGCAATGGAGCCACCTGAGGTTTGGGAAAGAGTGGTTGGGAGAGTCGAGCCCTGGTATCTTCCGATTGAGAACAAATCGCGATTCAAGGC
>CAIKAA010000165.1 GCA_903825275.1 uncultured Fibrobacterota bacterium
CCGGCGCCCGGAGCGGATCCCGAACGCATCGAAAAAATTCTGTGGACAGAAATTGGCAAATTGCGCGATTCTGTTCTGTCCCAACGCGAGATTGAGCGAGTGAAAAACCGGTTGGCGGCCACCCAAATCGGTCGTTTGCGTTCCACCGAAGATTTCGCCACCGACATCGGGATGCTGGCCATGGCCGGAGATTGGCGATGGATCGAAACCTTCCCCTTGGCCACCCAGAAGGTGGACGTGAAAATGGTCCGCGAGGCGGCCGCGAAGTGGCTGAAGCCTGAGCGCGCCACGGTGGGATGGTTGCTTCCCAAAAACCACTCGGAACACACCCGCACCGGAGTCTACCAATGAAAAAGATTTTGGCCCTTGTCCCGGTGTTTTGGCTGATGGGTTGCCCCGGTGTCCAAACCTTGCCTCCTCCTGTGGACACGCCCAAAGTGGGAGCCAATGGTTCCATCGGTCCGTCCGATGCCAATTTGACCGATTCTGGTTTGGCAACGCTATCCGATTCCCCAAAGGCGATCTCTAGTCGTCCGATTCCGGTCGATTACCGTTCGATTCCGGTCGAGCCCTTGAGGTGGACCGCTCCGCTGATCTCGTCCTTTGCCGACACGATTGCTCCCGGAGTGGTGGTCTATTGGGTCTCGGATTCCTCGCTTCCTTTGGCCTCGGCCCAATTTGTTTGGCAAGAAGGTCGTCTAGCGCTCACCCCCCTGCAGGACGCCGCCGCTGGGTTGCTGGGACAATTTCTGCGCTTGGGTGGCGCCGGGCAGCTTTCGGCAGCCAAGCTGGACGATACCTTGGAATTTCTCGCAGCCCATGCCTCGGTTTCGGTGGGAATGGTTCGTTCCTCGGCCTCGGTGGGTGGTCTTTCGCGCGACCTGGGGTTTTTGTTGAATGTGCTGGGTGACATGATTGTTGCGCCCCGCTTCGACACTTCACGACTCTCGACTCTCAAACAAGAGAAGCTTCAGGATTTGGAGCACGGCTTTGATACCCCCGCCCAGTGCCTGGGTTTGGCTTGGGACCGGATGGCCTACGGGCCATCCCCCTGGACGCGCATCACGGATTCGGCCGACATCCAAAAGCTCGAGGTTTCCGATTTCCAAAAAGCTCTCCAAGGAAGGTTCGATCCGGCCCACGTGTCGATTTCTGTCGCGGGCAATTTTGACAAAGTCGCCGTGCGCAGCCAGCTTCGACAGATTCTGTCGCGTATTGCCGTTGGACGCAAGTCCCTAGCGGTGGCCAAGCTCGATTCCCTCACAACGGTGGGGGAGCTGCGTGAACGAGGCACCTGGATTTACGACATCCCGGCGACCCAATCGAACATTCGCATCGGCACTCGTTTCCTGCGCCGCGACAATCCTGATTATTACCCCTTGATGTTGGCCAGCGAAGTGTTGGGGCAATCGGGATTCGGGTCGAGACTGGTGGATCGGGTCCGATCCGATGAAGGTTTGGCCTATTCAATCCGCAGTTTCGTGAATTCGGAGTACGACCGCCCTTCCATGATCGGGGTCGGGTTGCAGACCAAGGTCCAAAGCACCGGCCGGGCCCTGAAAATCATTTTCGAAGAGATCCACCGTTTGGCGGATTCCGGGTTCAAGAGCGGTGAATTGGAAAAAGCGCGCCAAGGCTTGGCCGCCTCGGTCCCCAGCCTGTTCGACACTCCGGAAGCTACTGCGGATCTGATTTTGCAAAGCGCCTCCTGGAACCGCAAGGACGACCATTTTCGGCGCTACCTCAAAGCTTTGGACACGATTCCCGATGCCGAAGTGTTGCGCGTGTTCCGCAAATGGTTCGTGACCGATAGCCTTCGGATCGTGGTGGCCGGTCCCGCCGACCAACTCCGCAACACCTTTCCCGATGGTTCGCCGGGCTTGGATCACTTTGGCCCCGTCCACCTCTGGAACCGGGATTCTCTGCTTCGATAGCAACAGGGCCGAGCCTCCATCGCCAGAAATGGGTTTATCCGCACTCTTTTGAGGGGTGTGAATGCCTGTACCCTGGCTCTCGGAGCACAAGCAGTGTCGGCAACGGGCCATGCTGGCGTTGAGGAAGAATAAAAGAACTGGAGATCAGGAAGTATTGGTCTCATTTTGAGTACGCCAAAAGCGCCTTTTGAAAAATTGGGGCTTGTCGCCCCAATTTTTAGGAATACATTCTACTCACCGTTTCATGAAATCTCCTATCCCAAATCGGCCCATCCGAGTAGGTCACGTCCTGACCTCCCTTTGTGAAGGTGGTTTGGAGCGATTTACCCTCGCTCTGGCATCCCAACTTCCCAAAGATCGCTTCGACGTGCGGGTATACTCGCTCTTGCGAAACAACCCTTGGCTGGAAGAATTCAAATCCCAAGGAATTCCCGTCCAGGTTTTGGATGCCAGCAATCGACCGTGTTTGTCGAGCTTGCCGCGGAACCTCAAAACCATTTTCCAGCTGAGCCGGGCCTTTTCGCGAGATGGAATCGAGTTGGTCCACACCCCCGATTTCTTTCCCGCGTTCATGGGGAGAGTGGCGTCCCTCATCGCCCGCGTCCCCGTTCGCGTCCATACCCTGCACAGCGTTTACGATTGGTATCCCTCGATCGTCTATCCGATCCAAAGATGGTTGGGCCATAAGACCCAGGTCATCACCGGGGTTTCTCGGCCAGTGATCGACGATGCCTTTTTTCGCGAACGATTGCCCTTTCACAAATACCGGTTGATCCACAATGGCGCCGATGAAACTCGATTTCGACCCGACCCCCAAGCTCGCCATAAATTCCGGCAGGCCCAAGGCTGGGGACCACATGACGTGGTTGTTGGGTCGGTGGGGGCGCGAACCCCTCGCAAAGGGCATCTGCTTTTGGCCGAGGCGATGATTCCCCTATTGGCCAACGACAAGACCTTGCGATTGGCGATCATTGGCGCGACGTCCAGCAAAGATCCCGATACCAAACCCAAAATCGAATCCATGCTGGGAGAAGTTGGGTTTGCCGATCGCGTTCACTTTCTCCCCCCGCGACCCGACATTGAATTGGCTTTCCAGGCCTTTGATATCCATTGCATGCCGTCCCAAGTGGAGGGTTTGAGCTTTGCCTCCATCGAAGGGATGATGTCGGGATGCGTTTCGGTTTTTAGCGACCTCCCCGCATTTCGGGAAGTCGTCGAACCGGGCCGCACGGGGTTTTTGTTCGATAAAAAATGCGTATTTGGATTGCGCCAATCCCTGGTCCAGGCGGCGGCGGTTCCCTGGTCCGATCCGGTTTGGACCACTCGTGCCAGAAACCAGACGGTCGAACGGTTTGGACAGGCGAAAATGGTCGAAAGCTATGCCAGCCTCTACGAGGAATTGGCACGGCCCTCGAAGAATTAAAGGCCCGACGGTTTTGCCTCCAAGCCCGGGTTTTTCTGGCAGGCGATCCGGGGAGTTCGCCCTATTGTTGGATTTTGTCGAATCCGAGCTCGGTCAAAAATTGCCGGAAGTCGGGGGTGAATTCCGTGGATCGATCCTGGTTCCCGACAAGACCCGTGCCGAGCTTTTTGGAGACCGATCGATTTGGGTCGAGCGGCGCAAGGTGTTGGGGGCTTTGGGTGGAGTGGTACGCACAAAAAGCCCATCGATGACCCCTGGGGAATTCCCCTTCGAGGCGATCCTTCCCGTCCGGCCTTGGAGAGGTTCGGAGGCGTTTTGGGCGACCGCGGCCAGAATGGTCCTTGAGGTGGTGGGAAGGCCATCGGATTCGCCATGGCCCATCAACGAAACGACGCAGGATTTGGTGGGGAAGCCCTGGTGGAATTCCCTCCTCCATCGTCGAGAGTGGGGGCTCGCCCAATTGGTCGAGCCAGGTCGGTACGTTCCCCTTCTGCGGAAACAAGGGGTGACCTACGCCGATCCCTTTTCGGTGACCCATGGGGGAGACGAATGGGTGTTTTTCGAAGAACAGCCACGGGGAAATAGGGGATTCCTTTCTGCGGGACGGTTGGCTCAGGGAGGTCTCGTTGACCTCGTGAACAATGTTCTTCCCTGCCAAACCCATCGATCGTGGCCGAACGTGTTTTGGCACCAAGGGGACCTTTGGATGCTGCCGGAATCGGGCGAGGATTGTGAAGTGGCCCTTTGGCGATGCACCCAGTTCCCCAATCAATGGGAGAAGGAACGGGTCCTTCTGTCAGGCCAGGATTGGAGGGATCCTGTTTTGTTCGAACACGAGGACTTGTGGTGGTTGTTTGTTTCCCGCTCGGGGCCTTCCTCGGGCTCTCATTCCGATAGCGCCCATTTGTTTTTTTCCCAAAATCCCTGGTCCCAACCATTTTCCCCCCATCCTTGGAATCCCGTTGCAGTCGGGGTGGTTGGGTCGCGACCGGCTGGTCGAATCTTCTTGACGGACCAGGGATGGATTCGCCCGACTCAGGACGGATCGGGCCATTATGGTCGTGGGATTGTCCTGCGCAAAATTGTGGAATTGAATAAAACCCGATTTGTGGAGCAAACGGTCCAAAGGATTCTACCCCCCAAGGGCTCGGTGGGAATCCATACTTGGAATATGACAGATTCTGTCGTGCTGGTGGACTTGTTGGGAAGCGTTTCCCGATTCGCCTAGTTGGGATTTTTTTATTCGCATGATTCCTGGTTAGGTGTAAGTTTCGCCTGTGACTTTCCTAGTCGATCGGAATAGGGGATTGGGTCCGATGACCCAACGTTGGAGGAGGAGGTGATGAGGCTTTTGTTGGTCCGTGCTCCCCTCCTATGCGAAGATCTGGAAGCCTCTCTCCTTCTGGCTGGCGCAACTGTCTGGGTGAGATCTCCCGTGGAGTTGTCTGAATCCAACCTAACTTTGGCCAAATCGAATTCCGTGCGAACGGTGCTTTCCATCAATCATTCTCCCGAACTTGCGCTTTTGTGTTCGGTGGTCGGGTTGCGATACCTTTCCTGGACCATTGACCCCCTACCTCACCGGAGATGGAATATCCTTCCGGGCACAAAGCTGGATGACACCTATCTATTTGTCCACCGGAAGATTTTGGTCGATCCCCTGCAAAGGATGGGTTACCGTCACGTCGAGTGGATGCCATTGGCTTGCGCCTCGCGGCGGTTATCAAACCAAGTTTCTGCAGGTTCGAGAACCGGATCGGCTTTGTTTGTCGGAAGTTCCCTGGAAGATGAACGAGGGATATTGATCGATGCATTGAGGCGCTGGGGCCTTTCCGAAACCCTACCGGGAATGGACCAAATGCTCCAGGGTCTCGCGAGGGCGTGTCTTTGGGATCGTTCGTTTTTCGGATTTCTTCGCCAACCCCAAGCCATTCCCGCATCGCTTCGTGAGGCGGTTCCCCAGGTGAAACCAGAGGATTTGGCCGAGGCATTGGATGCTGGACTGGCGTGGCACTTCCGGCGTGAGTTGGTGAAGCAGCTCTCTGTATCGGGGTGCGAAGTGAAGGGTGATGGAGGTTGGAAGAGTCTGGCTGGCTCGCGTTAGACCGGACCGTTGCGCAATGGTCAGGAAATGACGGATGCCTACGCCAAGGCCGCCGTGAATTTTGATATTCCGCGTTTTCACCAGCGAGAGATCGCGACCTTGCGCGCCTTTGACGTGATGGGCAGTGGGGGATTGCTGGCTTGCGAAACGGGTACGGAACTCGATGAGCTGTTCCTTCCCAAAAGACATTTTCTGACTTGGTCAACCCAATCCGAGTTGCGATCGATCTTGGAGCGTGCCTCAGCTGGGGAACCTGGATGGGATGCCATTGCCGCTGCCGGGCAAGAGGCGGTTCGACGGTTCCATTCCTTGGATTGTCGGACCCAAAGAATCTTGAATATGATAAAAGAATAGTCGATCTAGCTATTGTTAATTATGCGGTGCGAACGGCTTTTTATCCCAGGTCCTTGACAATAAAGATCAACGACTCCAAATTTCTTTTTTTTGTTGTTCTTGGAAACTTGATTCTGGCTTGCGCCCCTCTCTTTTGGCCAGACCGGAAACAAAGGAATTTGGAATGGAAACTGAAATCAAGCCTGCTGGTTTATTCCAGCGGTGGCTCTTCGCAGCATGCCTAGTCGTTGTATCGACAAATTCTGCGGATTCTTGGCGGCTGACCTCGCAGACGTGGCTAAACTTGCTAGGCCAAGGGGCGGTTTTCAGTCCCTACGATTACGATGCCCAAGGTCATCGAGTCCAAAGGCGCGATTACAACAGCCAAGATTCTTCGGGCCTCCTGGTTTCCCACACGCAGTGGGAATACGATGCCTTGGATCGCCCTTCTCGCGAGATCTCGTTCAGTGGACCCGACACCGTATCCATTTTGGTTCGCGAGTTCGATCTGCATGGCGAGGCCTTTCAGGAATCGATCACGGGTCCCGGCGGAAAGCTTCGCTACCGAGATAGCATGAGTTACGACCAAACTGGTTTGTTGAAAGCAACGGTTCGGTATTCAGGATCCGGATCGGTTCTGTTTGCCAGGTCCTACTCTCTCGATACCCTTCTCGACCTGGAATCGGACACGACTTGGCAACCCCAAGGCGGTCTTCAGGCGGTTGTGGCCACCCAAACCCAATCAAGTCTTGGGCGTGTGTCTTGGATCCAACAGTGGTCCAGAGAGTTGGGTGGCACTCAATGGAACCCGACCGTCCATACCGAAATGGCCTACAACGGCAGCCTGTTGGGATCGGTGACGAATTTGGATGGCGATGGATCGGGACGGGTATTGCTCGATTCGACGGTTTTTGCCAACGATCAATTTGGCAACCGACTTTGGGAGCGCACCTACAACTACGAGCGGGTCGCCTCGACCTTCATCCAATACAACTGGATCAAGGTCATCACGGCGGGGTGGCTGGGGCGAGCCAAGAGTACTGATGGAATCAAAGTCGTGGGGAATCGTCTGATCTGGAACCAAGCCATTCAGGCCAAGGAAATCTTCTTGATGGATGCCAAAGGCAGGATGGTGGTTCGGTGGACGAATTTGGGGTCGACGGAAGTCAATATTCCCTCCTCGATTTCCACGGGAACCTATTTCGCATTTGTTAAAAATGGCGGGGCACCCCTTGTATGTGCTCTCACCCTGTCTCGCTAAATCGATGAACGTGAACACGGTCCCCGGAAGGTTCTCCCAAATGAAGTTTCAGACTAAACTGATCGCCTTGGCTCTTCTAGCCTTGGCTCCGTCGGCCTTCTCCGCCACCTTCCCCGTCCCTCTGCGCGTCTTGCGCGACGGGTCGGCCAGCTCCACCTCTTGGACCGGCTCCGACAAGGAATTGATTGTCTCGGGTGCATCCAACCCCATCTTTGGTTGGCTGGAATTCCAACCCGACACTTCGGATCGTTCGTCAGAATCTGTCCG
>CAIKAA010000166.1 GCA_903825275.1 uncultured Fibrobacterota bacterium
CGCCTACGCTCCCTTTACGCCCAGTGATTCCGAACAACGCTTGCACCCCCTGTATTACCGCGGCTGCTGGCACAGAGTTAGCCGGTGCTTCCTTCATGACTACCTTCAACGCGTGGGCTTTCCACTCCCACACGCTTTATTCATCATCGACAGAGGTTTACACACCGAAATGCTTCATCCCTCACACGGTGTTGCTGCGTCAGACTTTCGTCCATTGCGCAAAATTCCCTACTGCTGCCTCCCGTAGGAGTCTGGGCCGTATCTCAGTCCCAATGTGGCCGATCACCCTCTCAGGCCGGCTACCCATCGTCGCCTTGGTGGGCCATTACCCCGCCAACTAGCTAATGGGCCGCGAACTCATCCCCGAACGTTCCAATTGGAACTTTCTTAACCAAGCCAGGTGACTCGATAAACCTATCCGGTATTAGCGGCTCGTTAGAACCGTTATCCCAAATTCGGGGGCAGATTGTTCACGTGTTACTCACCCGTCCGCCGCTGACCCCTTGCGGAGCCCGCTCGACTTGCATGTATGAGGCACACCGTCAGCGTTCGTTCTGAGCCAGGATCAAACTCTCCAATCAGTTTGTTCCATCCTAGCTTTCCACTTTCGTGACGCGTCGCATAGTTTCCTAACAATTCAAATGAATCTAGGACCTGCACAAATCAATCCTACCAAAATGTCAAAGATTGAGGTTTCCCTCGAAGCTTCTCGCGAAGCTCATCAAGCGCCTTGCAGCTCTTGCCTTTCTTCGAGCGTTTCGCTTTCGCGTTTCGTCGTTGAAGGGAGAGAAAATATAAGGTGGACCCCCGACCGATTCAAGGGTCCAGGGCAAAAAAAGTTTGATGGGGTGAAATTATCTGGCGAGGAGGCCGTTTTCGCCGAACTTCAACACATCAATAGGGCGGAAAGGGCGCCCCTCGCTACGCGCGGCCGGGCCGTCGTGAACCGGGCCCCGCGTTGGCGTGGTTGGGATCGGGCATGCCCGATCCCAACGCCATCACGCCAATGCGGGGCCCGGCCCTATCGGGCGTCCGTCCCTGGCGCGGGGGGGCTCACCCCGGCCGCGCGTAGCGCGGCCACCCCTCTCCAGCTGTGTGGAGAGGGGGATGAGCAAATCTGCGGGCGGGAGAAGCGTGAACTTACCGTTTCAGCTCACGAAGGAGGTGAGGGGATAGGGTGGGGCAGCTAGTCCTGGCTACAGCGGAGCGAGAAGCCGAGCGACTTGTCGAAGTAAAAGCGATTGACGTACGCGTCGTAGTCGTCCATGAACCGGCCCCATGCGTGGGAAACATCGTACTCAGTGACACTCCACCAGTTGCCACCGGCACCAACGTCGGTGAAGTATGAGCCGTTTAAGATGCCGCCTGGCAAAGCACGAAAGCCAAACTGATCCGTGCCATCACCGGAAAACCACCAACCATCATTTGATTTCAGAGCTTTTCCACCCCTGCAAAGATTCACCCACGAAATCGCTTCGACAGTCGTCACCAAGGTCGTCCACTCGTTTTCGCTCGGAACGTGCCAGCCTGCTGGGCAAATGCCCTGCACGCCACTCGGACTCTGCGTACTCGAAGCCGCGTTGGCCATTACCGCCAGCCAAGTGTACAATCGACCGTATCTGGTGCATGAATCACGGCTGTTGTTATAGCACCATCCCGAATCTGCACCAGCCGCCTTGAAATTCAAATTCTCAGCCATCCAGGTCTGCGAACCGATCTTCACCGTTCGGTACACCTGGCCATCGCGTGCATCGTACAGAATGCCGTAAGCGATCGAATCGTTCCAGGCATAGACGCTGGATGTGTCCATCCGCACCACAACCCCCGCGGTGTCCTGGATCGCCAGCGGAACCTGCGCCACCAACCTGGATTTCCAGGTGAACCGCAACGTGTCCACCAATCCCTGCGTTCGGGCGGCCGTTGTTGGTTGTTGCCGTTGTAGGGATCGGGCCGATTGTAGGGATCGGGCATGCCCGATCCCTACAACGGCGCCGGCCAAAATCGTTTCCGGCCGCCCGTTCACGGTCACGCGCAACCAGACCATCCCCGAACCGGACAACGCCAGCGGCAAACTGTACGATCCTGCACCCAATTTTACCCTGGCCACCCGGCCTTGGATCGCGCCCTTCAGATCGTAGGCCTCCACCAAAACAGTTGCAGGTTCGGATAGGTTCAGTTCCACCGATTTTCCCGTCCAGCGGGTCCGCGAGGACGGAATAATTCGTGCGTCAATTTCTGTCGTAGCCAGCGACCACGCACCAGTAGTATCTGTTGTCGTGCTCCCGCCCCCGAACGCAAGCGACACACCCACGCCCGCGAGGCCCTTGCCTACGCGATCGGTCACGGTGCCTGATACGGCGGCAAAGCAAGAGAGACTAGACAACGCCAGCAGTGAGAGAAGGGAGATGGATTGTTTCATCGGGAACCATGTTGGATCAGGGTTGTGGCGAAAGACGCCAACTTTCGCTGGTCGGAAAGGATGTGCAAAATCCTAGAAATCGCTAACCAGCCAGGAATACCATTTCCGGACAACTAACCGGCGGATCTGCAGCAGGTGCGCCAACGACCAGAAATTCAACTTTCTCGTCGAGAAATGCGGACAACAGATCTCTGAAGTCGTTTTCCTGGGGTGCCATTGGAGTCTCCAGATACTTCCCAACCACGGCACATGGCCATGAGCCTGGCAGGCTGCATTCCTTCAATCTACCATCTCAACACCACTCTCGGGCGCCCCGCGATACTCGCGGTCGGGCTGTCGTGAACCGGGCCCGGCGTTGGTGTTGGCGTGGTAAGGATCGGGCATGCCCGATCCCTACGCCAATCACCAACGCGGGGCTCACAAATCGTACATCCCGCCGTCGTAGGACGGTTCGCCACCGCCGCCGCCGGGTCCTCCCAGCGCGTCTTCCCCATAGGCGTCGCCCACGATTTCTTCCACCTTCTCGGGATCTTCGCCCGCCTCCAAGCGCCGGATCGCCTCTTGCATGGCGGGATCGTTGGCGCCTTCGCCGGTGAGGTTGGCGAGTTCGCGCATCATGCGCCCCATGGCGCGGCCATCGTTTTCGTCCATCGATTCCATTTTGGACATCAGATCCATCATCTTGGCCTCGACGCGCGGATCGTCGAGGTTCGGGCCACCCTGAGGCATCGGGGCATCGTCGGGTGAAGAGAGAGATTCTTCTCCCCCACTCTTCGAGGCAGGCTTTCCCATGGCGAAACGGCTCATCTGGCGATCGAGGGAACCGTGGGCTTCGTGTTTGGGGCACAGGGGAATCTTTTCCGGCTCAACGCGTTTGGAAAAGAACTGGTAGATGGCATGACAATTTTTGCAATAAAACTCGTAGATGGGCATGAATCACTTCCCTTCCAATTCAAAATCCAGGACCGTGATTTTTTGGAAGGTGGACCGGACCAGGGCGGCCACCGGCTGGTGCTCGGGATGGGGAGCATAGGCTTCCAAGGCGGGCCGGTCGATGAAATCCATGGTGATCCCATGGGTGAACCCCTCGCGGCGTGCGGGTGCGGCGAAATTTTCTCCAAAGTGGCAATCCAACAGACCGTGGATTTTTCCCACCAAGGAGTTCAGGGCAACCTTGCACGCCTCGATGGATTCAGGGGTGGCGTCGGGATTCAGTTCTAGCAAAAGAATGTGTCGGACCATAGGTTGGGAAATTAATCGCCTCTAGGCCCAAAGGTGGATCGAGTTTCGAAAGGATCTATCTTTGGTTGCGAAATCTTCTCAATGACAGGTCGTGCCCAAATGTTCCTTCCCACCACTCGCAAAGAGATGCATCAAAGGGGGTGGGAGGAATTGGATGTCATTTTGGTGACCGGCGACACCTACATCGACAGCCCCTACCACGGCGCGGCGGTGGCGGGACAGGTGCTGGTCAAGGAAGGGTTTCGCGTCGGAATCGTGTCCCAACCGCGCACCGACACCATCGAGGACATCGCCGCCTTGGGCGAACCCAAATTGTTTTGGGGGATTTCGGCCGGCTGCGTGGACAGCATGGTGGCCAACTACACCAGCTCCGGCAAACGCCGCAACCAAGACGATTTCACCGCCGGAGGCGTGAACGACCGACGCCCCGACCGCGCCTCGATCGCCTACACCAGCCTCGTTCGCCGCGCCTTCAAGGGAACCGTGCCGGTGGTGATCGGCGGCATCGAGGCCTCGTTGCGCCGGGTAACCCATTACGACTGGTGGGACAACAAGATTCGCCGCAGCCTCTTGTTCGATGCCAAGGCCGACCTTTTGGTGTACGGGATGGGCGAGGCGACGGTGACCGAGCTCGCCCGGCGACTGAAGAACAACGACCCCATCGACGACCTGCGCGGCACCTGCCGGATCGCCAAGGAAAAACCTGAAGACGCCTTGGAAATCGTGTCCTTCGACGAGGTGGCCGCCGACCGCTCCAAGTACGTGGAGATGTTCCAACAGTTTTACAAGCACTCCGATCCGGTCAGTGGCAAAAAGCTCGCCCAACGCCACGGCGATCGGTGGTTGGTCCAAAACCAACCCTCGCCCAACCTGACCACCGCCGAACTTGATCGGTTTAGCGACATTCCTTGGGAGCTGGAGACCCATCCCCGCGAGGCGGTCCACGGACCGGTCAAGGCCTGGGAAACGGTTCGCTTTTCGGTGATGACCCACCGGGGCTGTTATGGCGAGTGCAATTTTTGCGCGATCGCCGTGCACCAGGGATTGACCATCCAAAGTCGCAGCGAACAAAGCGTGGTCCAGGAAATCCAACGCATGACCGCGCACCCCAAGTTCAAGGGGATCGTGGCCGATGTGGGAGGGCCGACCGCCAACATGTACGGCTACGAGTGCTCGAAAAAGATCAAGAAGGGATCGTGCGAGCACAAGCGTTGCGTGTGCCCCACCACCTGCCCCGCCCTACCCGTCACCCACGAACCGCACTTGAACCTTTTGCGCCGGGTCCGCAATTTGCCAGGGATCCGCAAGGTGTTCGTGGCCAGCGGCATCCGGACAGATCTTGTCATGGACGACAAGAAACACGGCGACGCCTACATCGAAGAAATCGCCGCCCACCACGTTTCTGGCCAGCTCAAGGTCGCCCCCGAACACTTCGACGACCGCATATTGGGACTGATGGGCAAGCCAGGCCTGGACACCATTTTGGATTTCAAACAGAAATTCGAGAGGGCGTCCCAGAAGGCGGGCAAAAAGCAGTTCTTGACCTATTACGTCATCGCCGCCCACCCAGGCTGTTCGATGGAAGACATGGAGAAAATGGGCAACTTCGCCCGCGAGCGGTTTGGCCTAACGCCCGAGCAGGTGCAGATTTTTACGCCCACGCCCGGCACCTGGAGCACCGTGATGTACGCCACGGGAATCGATCCCTTCACGGGAAATGCGGTGTACGTGGAACGCGACGGCGGCAAACGCCGCCAACAAAAAGAAGTCGTCGCCGGTCGCGGACCAGGCGCCCGCCAACCGGTGCCGCGTTTCCGGCTAGGCGGCAGCGGGCCGCACAACGAATCGGGATTCAGAGCCAGGACGCGTGGGCGGTAAATTCGCTCTGGCAAGTATTTGACGGCATTCGCACCAAATTAATACTACTTAAACGAGCAGTATGACAGTAAATTCTATCCATGTCCCGCGCTCACGATCCGTTCTTCAAAGCCATTTTTTCCAATATCGGTCATGCCAAGGATCTCCTCCGGGGTATCCTTCCCGGGGCAATCCTCGCTTCTCTCGACCTGGAAAACCTGGAGCCCGAGCCAACCAGCTTTGTGTCCGAATCGTTGGACGAGTCCTTCTCCGATCTCTTGTTTACCTGTCCACTCCAGGGAAATGAAGCGGTTGTGGCCATCTTGCTGGAACACAAGACTTGGCAACCCAAGCACATCCACCTCCAAATCCTTCGCTACATGGTGAGCATTTGGGAGGCGGACCTCGACCAACAGCGTCCTCTGCGGCCTGTGATTCCCCTTCTGGTCCACCAAGGCCCATTGCCCTGGAAACTCGCCCCCTTTCGGGAGAGTTTCCCGACCCTCCCCGATCCACTTAGGCCGTTCATCCCCGACATTCGTTTGCTCTTCGAGGACCTTGCCGTGATGGACGACCACACCATTGGCGAGGACTTCCGCGATCCCGTGGTGCGGATCGCTTTGGCCCTCATGAAGCACATCTATTCCGCCGAGGGAACCATCGCCGTCGCCCGTACCTTGACACCGGATTTAGGCACAGGCTTGGGGAGCGATCAAGCCCTTCGCACGTTGCGAATCCTGTTGGAGTATATTCTCAATGACGGTGTTCCGGAGGTCCACGACCATCTGTTCCAGTCGCTCCACCCCCAGCTGAAAGGGCAGGCCATGACATTAGGAGACCTCCTCCGACAGGAGGGAAGAGTTGAGGGCGAAATCAAGGGAAAAGCTGAGGGATTGCACGAAGCGAAACTTCAGGATGCTCACAAATTGCGCGAACATGGCATTCCCTGGGAAGTGATCACTGACGTGACGGGTTTGCGCCCGGAAGATCTCGAGGCCATCGAAAGCGCTCGACTGGCGCCTTGACAGTTTTTGTCCAACGCAACCAGCCCGCATAGCCCAACAGAAATTTACCCCTTCATCACCTTCGCGACCAAGGCGTCCACGATGGCGGGATCGGCCAGGGTCGAGATGTCGCCCAAGCTGTCGAGCTCTCCGGCGGCGACCTTGCGCAGGATGCGGCGCATGATTTTGCCGGAACGGGTTTTGGGAAGACCCGGGACAATCACGACCCGATCGGGTATCGCAATGGCTCCGATGTGGTGACGGCATTCGTTTTTCAAGGCACCGATCAACTCGCCCGATTCGTGGTAGCCTTCGCGAAGGATCACGTAGGCGAAGATGCCCTGGCCTTTGATCTCGTGGGGAAATCCCACGACCGCCGCCTCGGCGCAGGCGGGATGGGAAACCAGCGCGCTTTCCACTTCCGCGGTTCCCATCCGGTGGCCCGACACGTTGATCACGTCGTCGACCCGGCCCGTGATCCACCAAAATCCGTCTTCGTCGCGACGACAGCCGTCTCCGGTGAAGTAGTATCCGGGGAAGGGCAACAAATAGGTTTCCACAAATCGCTGGTGATCGCCCCAGATGGTTCGCGCCTGCGAGGGCCACGAATGGGGAAGGACCAATAGTCCAGAAACCCCGTTCCCCTCGACGACCACGCCCTTTTCGTCCAGGACCACCGGACGGATTCCGGGAAGGGCCATCGTCGCGGAGCCGGGTTTCAAATCCACCACGCCAGGCAATGGGGAAATGAGAATGCTGCCGGTTTCGGTCTGCCACCAGGTGTCGACGATGGCGCAGCGTTTTTCGCCGACCACGTCATGATACCACCGCCAGGCCTCGGGATTGATGGGTTCGCCCACCGAGCCCAAAAGTCGCAAGCTGGACTTGTCATATTTTGTCGGCCAAACGTCGCCTTCGCGCATCACAGCACGGATGGCGGTGGGGGCGGTGTAGAAGACGTTGATTTGGAGGCGTTCGACCATTTCCCAATAGCGACCGGCATCGGGCCAAGTGGGCACGCCTTCGAACATCAGGGTCGTGCATCCGTTGGCCAACGGGCCATAGACCACGTAGCTGTGTCCGGTAATCCACCCGACATCCGCCACACAGGCGTAGACTTCTCCAGGACGCACATCGAACACCAAGGCATGGGTCAGGGCGGTCTGGACCATGTAGCCGCCGGTGGCATGGGCCAATCCCTTGGGCTTGCCGGTGGACCCCGAGGTGTAGAGCAAGAACAGCGGGTCTTCGCTGTCCATCTCTTCGCAGGGGATGAAGGGACGCTCGCGGGCGACCAGTTCGTGCCAATGGTGATCTCGGCCTTCGTGCCAGACTTGCGTGGCGCCAGTCCGCGCGAAGACCACCACGTGCTTCACGCACGCGCATTGCATGACCGCCTCGTCGACGATCCGCTTGAGGGGAATGCGCTTGCCGGCGCGAACGCCTTCGTCGGCGGTGAGGACCACGGCGCAATCGGCGTCCAAAATGCGATCCCGCAGCGATTCGGCCGAAAAGCCCGCGAACACCACCGAATGGACGGCCCCGATGCGCGCGCAAGCCAACATGGCGATGGCGGCTTCGGGGACCATGGGCATGTAGATGGCGACGCGATCGCCTTTGGAGACCTTCAACCGGCGAAGCGCGTTGGCGAGCTTGCAGACTTCGGCGTGGAGTTCGCGATAGGACAATTTCCGTCCCACGCCGGGTTCGTCGGATTCCCATAGGATCGCGGTCTGGTCGCCGCGCGTTTCCAGGTGGCGATCCAGGCAGTTCCAGCTCGCGTTCAGCTTGCCGCCCAAAAACCAGGCGATGCGCCCTTGGTGGAAGTCGGAATCATCGACCGTGGAAAAGTCCCGGAACCAATCGATCCGTCCACGCGCCTGTTCGGCCCAAAATTTGTCAGGGTCGATTTGGGCTTGGTCCACAACCGCCTGGTGGCCTTGGGCATCCAAAAACTCCGTGTGTCCTCCGGCGAAGGAAACGGCGTGGTACAGGTCGTTGGGTGCGGACACAGGAAACCTCCGGAAGGGTATTGAACAATTCCAATTAAACTAATACTTAATCTCGATTCCTTCGAGTCCGGTCTTGGCCCGTTGTCCATTGCCAGACACAACAAAAAAGCCCCCGTCCGGAAAGGACGAGGGCTTTACGTCTTCTCGGACCACATCTGCCTGAGCAAGCCTCAAATCAATTCCCTTTCGATCAAACAAAAAACCGTTGGCCCTGTCGGAGCATCATTCCGAGCCCATGCAGGAACGCTGGCCAAACGCTGCTCGGGTTAAAACCCTGGCACCAAAGGTGCCCCGCCAAACCTGTGGTGCTGTAGCGGTCGCATGGCCCCCGAGCAAGGCGGCATCGATGTGATGTTCCAGGGATCATGCGAGGGTTTTAACCCGAGCCCATGCTAGAACTATGTCCTGTCGAAGTGCGGCCAACCGAAGGTTGGCTGTATCGACTGCTACGGCATCACGAAACCAGCAGGGCACCTTCAGGTGCCAAGGCAACGAAAAAAGCCCCCGTCCAAACCGGACAGGGGCCTTGAATCTTCTTTGGCGAATTACGCCGGAAGATCACCTTACTTCTTGAGCGCTCCGAACACCTTGTTGATGGTGATGTCGCGCTGCAACTGGCCAATCGCTTCCACCAGCGGAATGTGCTTGGGACAGGCCTTCACGCATTGCTGCGCAAGACCGCAATCCTGGATGCCGCCTTCGGACGTGACCGCGTCCAGACGCGGGCCCATTTGCATGGCGCCGGTCGGATGCATGTTGAACAAGCGCGCCTGTCCCAGAACCGCCGCACCCATGAAATCGTTCAGGGTGGTGAACTGGGGGCAGACTTCCATGCAGCAGCCACACGACATGCACTCGGAGTACTTGTAGGTGGTGGTCTGGTCATTGGGGTCTTGGCGAGGGCCGGGTCCCTGATCGTGGTAGCCATCGATCTCGACCCAACCATTCACCTTCTTCAGGTTGTCAAAAATCCGCTGGCGGTTGACGCGAAGGTCGCGCTCCACCGGGAATTTTGACATGGGCTCGAGCTGGATCGGCTGTTCCAGCTTGTCGACCAATGCGGTACAGGCCTGGCGGACGTTTCCGTTGATCACCATGGTGCAAGCCCCGCAAACCTCTTCGAGGCAGGAGCTTTCCCAGGTGACGGGAGCGACCGACTTGCCGGACTTGTCCTTGGGATCGCGACGAATGGCCTGCAGAAGGGAAATGACATTCATCCCTTCCTCGTAGGCGATCGAGAATTCTGTCCAGTACGCCGGTGCGTTGGGGCTGTCCTGGCGCTTGATACGGACTTCGACGGTTGTTGACATGATTTGTCCTCCGTGCCTTTACGCCGCGGCCCCAGTGGCCTTGCGATTGTCCATGAATTTCTTCCACGCCTTCTTGCCCACGCCGGTGTAGTCGCGCGGCTCGGGAGAAAGGTGGCGGGTATCGACGTCCTTGTACTCGATGGTCGGATGCGACTTGGAAGGATCGTACTTGGCAACGGTGGTCTTGAGCCAGGTCTGGGTCTGGGCCAGGAACTTTTCGTAGTAGGCGGTCCAAGCCGGATCTTCGATCGGCGTCTCCTTGGAGGGAGCCGGATTGTCGAAGGCGGGCTTGGAGTGGGCACCGCGGCACTCGTCGCGAAGCAGGGCGGCGTCGACCACGGCCTTCGCCATGGTGATCATTCCGTCCAACTGGCGCAAGAACACGGCGCTCATGTTGCCCGATCCCGACTTGTCCAGGCTGGAAGCCTTCTTGAGCCGTTCGGCGTAACTGTCGACCATTCCCTGCAACTTGACCAGTTCGTCGTTGTGGCGTTCGATCAAGCAGAAGGCGCTCATCGCATCGCCAAGCTCCTTGTGGATCACAAACGGGTTTTCGGCGCCATCTTGAGCCAGCAACTTCTTGTAGGTCTCGTCTTCCCGTTTGCATTCGGATTCCAAAAGCGAAGACGGAGCTTCGGCGGTCTTGGAATTCTTGGCCAGGGCCGCGACCGATTCACCGGTGACAAGGCCAGCAAAAATGCAGGACATCAGGGAGTTGGCGCCCAAGCGGTTGGCGCCGTGGTACTGGTGGTCGGCCTCGCCCACGGCGTAGACGCCGGGGATGTTGGTCATCTGGTTTTGCGGCGAATCCTTGAGCAGACGCCCGGTGGCGTCGGCCTCGTAGCCCGCGTACAACCCACCCATCGAGTAGTGGTAGGCGGGATAGATCTCCATGGGGACCTTTTTGGGATCCACGCCGCGGAACTTCTCGTAAATGTCCAGAATCGCGCCCAGCTTCTTGAGGAGGTATTCCTCGGAGCGGTGGGTCAGGTCCAGGTACACGGCATTGCGACCGCCGATGCCCAAGCCCTCTTTGGTGCAGATCAAGGCGATTTCGCGGGAGGCGATGTCGCGGGGCACCAAGTTACCGTACAGCGGGTAGCGCTCTTCCAGGAAGTAGTAGCGCTCGGCGGGGGGGATCTCGTTCCAAGCGCGCTTGTCGCCCTTGTTGCGAGGCACCCACACGCGTCCACCCTCGCCGCGAGCCGATTCCGAGATCAGACGCAATTTGTCGGATCCGGGAATGCCTGTGGGGTGGATTTGGACCATTTCGGGGTTGCCGTACCAGACGCCCTGCTTGTAGGCGGCGGCGGTGGCGGAACCGAAGTTGATCGTGCTGTTGGTGGTCTTGCCGAACATGAGTCCGGGACCGCCGGTGGCGAGCACCACGGCGAAGCCGGGGAAGCTCTTGAATTCCATGGTCGTCAGGTCCTGGGCGACGATGCCGACGGCCTTGCCTTCGGAATCGAGGATCAGTCGGGTGAATTCCCAGTTCTCGAACTTGCGCACTTTGCCCTGGGCTTCCCAGCGGCGGACCTGTTCATCCAAGCCGTACAGAAGCTGTTGGCCCGTAGAGGCGCCAGCAAAGGCGGTGCGGTGGTGCAACGTGCCACCAAAGCGACGGAAGTCCAACAAGCCTTCGGGAGTGCGGTTGAACGTCACGCCCAAACGGTCCATCAGATTGATGACCGCAGGTGCGGCTTCGCACATGGAAAGCACGGGTGGCTGGTCGGCCAAAAAGTCGCCGCCCTTGACGGTGTCCACAAAGTGGATGTAAGGGCTGTCGCCCTCGCCCTTTGTGTTCACGGCGCCGTTGATGCCGCCCTGGGCGCACACGGAGTGTGAGCGCTTGACATGCACCATGCTGAAAATGTCGACTTCGAGACCCAGCTCGCAAGCCTTCATGGCGGCGGCGAGACCTGCGAGGCCTCCACCGACGATCAACACTCTCTTGTCGCTCATGTTGCCTTCCTCGATGTCAGTTGGATGAGTGTGTGCTTCCTCAAAAGAATCAAACGTCGGCCAAAGAGCTCTTCATCGTGTACTGCACGAGCTCTTCGGGCGAAAACCAGTAGGAAATCTCCCGGGCGGCAGATTCTGTCGAATCGGAAGAGTGGACCACATTGGAGCCCATGGTGGGGCCAAACGCGTGGCGAATGGTACCAGGAGAAGCCTTGGCGGGATCGGTGGCGCCGTTCAAGGCGCGCACGCCCGCGATCGCGTCTTCCCCTTCTAGCGCCAACACCACGATGGGGCCGGAACTCATGAAGTCGCAAAGGCCGGGGAAGAAGGGACGCCCTTCGTGCTCGGCGTAAAATCCAGCGATCTTTTCTCGCGTGGGGTGCACGAGTTTCATGGCCAGGAGGCGGTAGCGCGCCGTCTCGTAGCGGCGAAGGATCTCGCCAGCTAAAGCAGAGCGGACCGCGTTGGGCTTGATGATGGCAAAAGTGCATTCGATCATGAGGGTGCAAATCTAGACTTCGAGGTCGTTTGCTAACACCCCCCTCCTACGCCGGAGAAAGGAGCCCCCCCCTTCACGGATTCCTGTTCTATTGTTTTAGACTCCAAGGAGTTAGCTTCCAGAACCTGACACCCCTCCCTCCCGGAATGACCGTTTGATCCAGCAATCACAAAACAAGTTCGCTTCGATCCTTCGATTTACCGAAGCAAGCATCATCCTCGGAACTTTGGTAAGCTCCTGCCTGTTCACCTCTGGAACCTGCAGTGAAAACGCCTTGTTGGTGGGGTTGGCCGCAGTGATTCTATACATGATGCTGGCCGAACCCAGTTCACTTTACGGTTCATGGCGCGGAACCCCCCTCAAAGACGAACTGTTGCGCACCACTTGGGTGTGGATTTCGGCTTCCATGGCCTTGGCGTTTGTGTTGCAAACCTTCCTTCCGGGAGCCGAACTGCCCCGAAACCTCTTTTTGTTCTGGGTGGGTGGAAACCTGATCCTGTTGGTCGCTTGGCGCGCGCTATTTCGCCTGATGCTCGGGCTGTTTCGCAATCGCGGGCGAAATCGCGCCAAGGTCGCCATCGTCCCTGCCGACCTGATGGGGCTGGAAGTTGGCCGGACCATTGAAAGCCTGCCCAATTCCGGCTTGGATGTCGTGGGTTGGTTCGATGATCGCGACCCTTCGGGCGATCGCCTGCCAGCCGTGGACCAAAATCGCATCCTTGGCAATCTCGAAGACCTGGTGGCGCGCACGCGAGATGGCGAATTCCAGCGGGTTTATTTGGCCTTTCCCCTGTCGGCGACCGAGCGCACCCGATTTTTGATCCAGCGCTTGGCCGATTCGACGGCTTCGGTCTATTTGGTGCCGGATTTTTACACCTTCAACATGATCAATTCGCGCATGATCCATCTTGGCAATCTGACCGCGATTTCCGTCTTCGAACTGCCTTACAACGAAACCGACTGGTACCTGAAACGGATTTTCGACATCGTGTTTTCCCTGCTCGCGCTCAGCGTTTTGGGGATTCCCATGCTGATCCTGTCGGCAGCCATAAAGCTGACCTCCAAAGGCCCCGCAATTTTCAAACAAAAACGCTATGGCCTGGCTGGACAATCCATCGAAGTGTGGAAATTCCGCTCCATGCGCACCGAGGACAATGGCCCGGTGGTCAAACAAGCCACCAAGGACGATCCGCGGATCACCAAGCTGGGGGCGTTCTTGCGAAAATCGTCCATCGATGAATTCCCTCAATTCATCAACGTTCTTCAAGGCAGAATGTCCTTGGTTGGCCCCCGCCCCCACGCCATCGCCCACAATGAAGAGTACCGCCACAAGATCCATGGATACATGCTGCGCCACAAGGTCAAGCCGGGCATTACCGGATGGGCCCAAGTCCACGGTTGGCGCGGGGAGACCGACACGCTGGACAAGATGGAACAGCGGATCAAGTATGATCTGGATTACCTGCGCCGCTGGTCGCTGTGGCTGGATTTCAAGATCTGCGTGATGACCGGATGGCAATTGGTCTTCAAGCGCTCCCACAACGCCTTCTGATGAACACCCACGATTTTCGAGGGAAGCGAACGTCCTTTGAGTTGCCTGAGGAAGGACGCCTTGTCATGCCTGCCGAATGGGCGCCTCGACAGGGAACCTGGCTGGGGTGGCCCTGCAACCGGGACACTTGGCCGGATTCGATCCGAGCCCGCGTGGAAAGCGCCTTTCGCAGCTACGCGGGAGAACTTTCGATTGGGGAGGACGTCCATTTCTGCGCCGGCTCTCCGGGTGTTCGCGCGCGCATGGAATCCGTCTTGGACGGATTGCCGCATCGCCACCGAATCTTTCTCCACGACATTCCCATTGACGATTCCTGGCTTCGCGACAGCGGGCCAATTTTTGTCCGCGACCACCATACCGGCAAATTGGCGATCACCGATTGGGATTTCGACAAATGGGGCGGAAAATATCCTCCCTGGGACCAGGACAACAAAATCCCCTCCAGGATCTCGTCCTTGCTCCAAATGGATCGCTGGGTTCCGGGGATGACATTGGAAGGTGGATCGATCGACGTGGATGGCGAAGGCACGCTTCTGACCACCGAACAATGCCTCCTGAACGAAAACCGCAATCCCTGGCTAGACCGCAAGGGGATCGAACGGCGATTGTCTCGGTTTTTGGGGGCGAAGAAAGTCCTTTGGTTGGGTCGTGGAGTCGAGGGCGATGACACCGACGGGCATGTCGACGACCTGGCTCGGTTCCTGGCCCCCGGCCTTGTTTGCGCCGCTGTGGAAGCCGACCCCAACGACCAGAACCATTTGGCGCTGGATGACAATTTCCGTCGCCTCCGATCCCTGCGCGACGCCTCCGGGCGCAAGCTCGAAGTGGTTCCGCTTCCCATGCCCCGACCGGTGGTGCAATTGGGCCTGCGAACTCCAGCGAGTTACTGCAATTTCTTGTTCACGGCCACCGGCATCCTGATGCCCACTTTTGGCGATCCGCTGGACGAACTCGCCATCCGGCGCCTAGAATCGGCTACTGGAAAAAACGTTTTGGCGATCGACTGCCGCGAGGTGATCTACGGCCAGGGAAGCCTCCACTGCCTGAGCCAGCAACAACCGGAGCAGGACGCCCCCTAACTCGCATCTTGTCGGTTTGGAAAAAAAATAGGGGGGCCCCGCAAGCAATCTACCACCCACCGATGTCAGACTTTAAACCACAAAGGCATCCCTGCTGGTGTGCCTTTGTGGTAGGAAAAATGGGAGGGCGGCAATCGCTTTTGGTCATTCCCCGTGCATCCCCGCAAGCAATCTACCGCCCACCGACGTCGCCGTTCCCCGCATACAAGGCGACTCGGTTTTTATCCCATTCACAGTATACGGTTCTTGAGTTCGGAAAGCAAGCATGATTGAACGAAAGTCTCAACCTCAACCCATTGCCTGTTCAATTGGCTTCCTAGGAGCAAAAACCGAAGATTGGTTTGTACGCGCATGGCGTACAGGATCCGGTTCAGAACTCTCTCGACCAAGCACACCCTAATGATTTCGACCTATTTCTACGAAGACAGATCGTGATACGACGGAAGGAACCCGCCTTTCGAAACCGGGTGAGTGAAAGGATAGGGTCCGTCGTTCTAGGCCTTCCAGAGTTTACTCTGGAAGGCTTTTTGTTGGTCGCTATTTACATCGAACTTATGGCAATTAACTCGGGATGATTCGGCCATTTCTCCAATCCAATGTGGAGATAAGAAGAGGCATCGGCAAGCTGGCCGCTTCGGGCGAGCGCGCCAACCAATCCCGCCCAAGTGTGGGGGTCTTCTCCATCTTTTTCCAAACACCACGCATACAGCTCGGCCGCGCGAGCGGGTTTGCCATGGCGCAGGTATGCGTCTGGAAGAGTATAGCGAGGAGGACGGAGATTCTCCAACACGCCTTTGAGAATCTTCAACACGTCCACTCCAAGCGCCTCCTCCCCGCGACTGTGCCAATGTTCGGCAATCGTCTGGAGCGGAAGAATGGAAACCAGCTTCGGGTCGACGGGAAGGAGAGCTTGTTTGACCGTGGGGGTAAAGGCCTTTTCCCAGTACTCCAAAGCGGCGTCGGGTCCTTCGATCCGGGCCCAAACCTGGGCGACCAGACTGGTTTGGTTGGGATGCCAGGTCGCGGGGTCGGGGTCCAACGTTTCCCGGTAAATGTCGTAGGCACCTTGGACGTCGTCCACCGCAAGCTTGAGAGCCGCCAGGTGGGAGGGCAAGACCGAAGCCAAGTGTTGATCGGGATCCCCAGCGCGCACCAAGGCCATCGACTTGCGGAAACCTTTTTCGGCCTCCTCGATGTCGCCAAGATCTTGCATGGTGGTGGCCAATTGGTACCACTGGATGGCCCCGCCTTCGCCATGAGTCACTCGATGCTCCAGAATCGAGCGGTTGCGCGCCTGTTTGGCTCGAACCGTTTCGGGATCGGTGTATCCAGTGTGATGCACCAGAATGCCCGAATGCTCCAAGGGCAATCCCAATTCAACCAAGGCCGGATAGACCTGCTCGTGGACGGCCCCCACAAATCGAAGCCGTGGATGATTGGGGAACATCCGGATCTGGGAAAATTCGCTTCCGGTCGAGCCTTGGTCCGAAGTGTTCTTGACCAAGAAGGAAAGAGCCCGATCCGGCTCGCTTCGGGCCACTTGGAGAATTTTCTCCAACGATTCAAAAGGCATGCGGTCGTCGGCATCCAACCAAAGAACCCAGGGGCAGGTCGCGTGGTTCAGACTGATATTTCTGGCGGCTGCGAAATCGCTGCGCCAGGCCCACGACACCACTTTGGCGCCAGCTTCTTTGGCAATCGCAACGGTCCGGTCGGTCGATCCGGTATCGACCACCACCAATTCCACTCCCAACGGCTCGATGGAACGCAACAAAGGCGGAAGATTTTCCGCCTCGTTCTTGACGATCATGCAAAGGGAAATCCGCTTCACTTGGAACGGACCTCAAGGGCCTTCAGCTGCAAGGAGCGCTCGACCCCCATGCCATCCAGTGCCAAGACCAAATCTTGGTTGGAGGAAGAGGGGGGAGCCAATTCCACCCAATTGAAGACAGAATCCGCGTCGGTGGCATCCATCCGGATCGCCATTTCAAAAAAAGCTCGGGCCGCCCGATTCCATCCTTGGCGATAACAGGAGATCCCAATCCCCCCCCAGGCCCGGGATTGACCCGCATCTTCATCGATCGCCTGGAGAAAATAGGGGAGCGAATCGTTCCATTTCTCGGACCCCAACATTCGCTCGCCGCGATCACAAGAGGTCAAT
Organism: uncultured Fibrobacterota bacterium; assembly: GCA_903825275.1. GTDB lineage: Bacteria > Fibrobacterota > Fibrobacteria > UBA5070 > UBA5070 > UBA5070. Next base: position 17,098 of record CAIKAA010000166.1, read on the forward strand.
TCCTGGCCGGACCCAACCCGAATGGAGCGAGAATCTTTCTCCAAACCATCCGCAGTCTTCTCGGACACAATCTGCCCCCATTCTTCCTCCCGGCCCAGGGCCTGGGCGATGTCGCGCAGGTTCGCTTCATTGTCCGGATCGGCGGGAGCAAGTTGGTACGACTCCTTGGCAAGCACCCAGGCCTCTTCCCGCCGTCCCATCCAGAAGAGGGAAACGCTCTGTCCTTGAATCGCTCGCCATTGGGTCGGATCGGCTTCGAAGGCGGTTTTGAACAAGACGAAGGCGTCTTGCCATCTCGATTCGTCGAGGGCTTTTTCCCCTAACCGAAGCAGCTCCTCAAGGGATCCCACTGGTGCGGACATGGTTCATTACCTCCTGGCTCCTCAAGGTATTCTCTACATCGGGACTTTGCAGAGGTATCTTTCGTTGCTTCACATGCCTTATGTCCGCGAATTGTTGGATTCTGCGCCCAGCGCAGGAATCGCCGAACTCCACTCGTCCCACTTGGGGCGAGCGGGAATTGTCCAAAGCAGCCGCATCCGCGCCGAGCTGGAAGTTTGGTTGTCGGATCCTGTCCGCCGCGAAGATTTCGTTCGGGACAATCCTCCGGCAAATCTTTCCCTGACCAAACTGGCTTTTGTCGGTTCGTCGGGCTTTGCCGATTTGGAAGCCATCGAGGACCTGTCCAAGGAACTTTTGGCCTTCCGCCCGGTGGGAGACGACAGCGGCTGGCATGGCCTGGACGATTGGAGTGAAAGCCTTCGCGCCATTTGGCTGGAAGGACGAGTCATTTCCAGCCCTCCGGCCAGGCAGGACGCTCTGCCCTCCAATTTGGGATGGGTAGAGGGCGTGGCCGGACTTTCGGCTCGAATCGACTTGGGCCAAGGGCGCCTGAACCGATCGGGCGAGCTCAATCGCCGGGATCGCCCCATGCTCCGGTCCTGTTTCTTCCATCTCTCGCACTTGCCTGAAGAAGCCGGCGAACTTTGCTTGGACCTGACCCTGGCGTTCCTTTCGGGACGACAGTGGATTGTGGCTCGCTCGGGCAAGCTCGAGTGCCACGAAGAAATGGTCCAAGCCCTCAGTGAGCCCAACGATTGGCTGCGTTGGATCCGCAATTGGTGGCTTCGCCAGAGCCTGCCCAATGGCGAGGGATGGTGGGATCAAGTGTCTCAATTCATTTTGAGCGGCGAAGATGCATTGCGGGTTTGGAGCTGGCTCGATGGCAAGGAGCCTCCCGTCGAAGGCCGCAATCCCTCCTGGAAAGAACTGAGCCTTCGCCTTCGCCAAGCCATCGCCCTAGGCCTTCTGGAAGCCGACCTCGAAGACGGAACCATCGCCCGAGTTCGACCGGGATCGGACCTCGCCGCGTTTGGGGTGGATCGCCCCGTGACGTGCACGGCCGATTTTTTGGTGTACCTTGGGCCGGGCGCTTCCCCCTTGTTGCGGCGTGGCTTGGAAGCCATGTCGGTCCGCGAACAATCGGGTCGAATCAGCCGTTACCGATTGACCAAAGAAGCCGTTCTCACCATGTCCGCCAGCGCCTCGCTTGGACCCACGGTTCCAGACATGATCGATGCCCTGGACCCACCCGAGACGGTGCGCCGGACCTTGGCCGAATGGATGCTGGCGCGTCGCACCTGCCAGTTCGAATCGCTGCGCGTTTTGCGCGTGCGCGATGTCCACCGCCACCAGGAATTGTCCGCACTGCCTCTGGTTGCCGGTCTGATCCGCGAAACCATCCCTGGCTGGGGGTTTGTGGTCGATCCCGCCCTGGAGCCCGATCTGCGTCGGGTTTTGGCAACCTTGGGTTTCGATCCTCCGGCCCTGGAATTGGAGGTGGTGGCCGACACGCCCTGGATCCCTCCGGAACTTCCGCCCAAGTACGAACACTTCCAACCGGAAGAATGGCACCTCACCCCGCAGCACAGCGACGATGGCCGTCGCAACGCGGTTTCCTCGGCGTCCAAATACGGCGAGGTCTTGAAGGAACTGCCCTTTTCGGATCTCTTGCGGGTCGCCGAGTACGCCATTTTGACCGATGTCGATGTGGAAGCCATCTTGCGCGGCGCCGGATCGCGTCCGGTGCGATTCCGGGCCTTGCGGATCGACAAACGCCGCGAACCGGTGACCCTGGAAATCCGCTCCCAAGGCGCTCGGGAATCCCGCGAAATTCCGTTGGAATCGATCAAGAAAATCCGCATCGTGGAGTGAACCGAGATCGGTTCGAATTCCCCCGGTTGGAGATTCTACAGTCGGCTCAAGGTATCGCGCAAAACCCAAACGGGAACGGGCATGCGCAGGAGACGGACCCCCGCAGGAGGCACGAAATTGCCCACCGAGGGCTTGTGTAAAATCAACAACGGCCCGCCACAAGCCAGAATGGTTTTCCAATGGATCGAGTCGGGATCCACCACGGCCACCTTACGGACTCCTTGGGCATTGGCCAACAACTCGGGGGTCTCAAAACTCTCGACCTTTCCCGAGCGTGTTAGAACGTGTTCGATCGGATCGGGGACCCGGTAGCGCCCGTCGCGCCAATAGCCAAACCCAATTTCTCCCCAATCTTTGGAATCTTTCGACGCGGGATTCTCGGGGCTTGGGAGTCCCGCCAACACCCCCAACTTCAGGATTTCTTCCCGCAGATGGGGCATTTCGATCACCAACCGCTCGGGCTCTCGCCAAGTACGACTTTCCTCTTGGGACAAGGCACGAACTTCGGCCAATTCTCCCCATCCCCATCCTAGCGCCACGGCCAGATGATGGGCCGCATCCAAGCGGCGCGGCAGCTCTCCCGGCTCGCGAGGCTGGCGTCCCAGACAAATATTCTGGTAGTCGCGCAAGGGGCCCGCCAGCGATTCCGGCAACCGGTAGCGGGAGAACACTTCCTGGGCCATCTGGCCGTGAACCATGCCAAACGCTTCCGAGACGGCATCGGAGGGGGGTTTCCCACTCTCCAAGGCTTGGGTACGGCATTCCAACCACTCTTCACCCAGAGCCTGGAGTCCGAAGAGCAAAGGAAGGTCGTGGAACAAGCCTGACAGGTAGGCGCCGGGCCGAAACACACTGGGGGCCAGTCGATCGCAAATCACCGCCGTGGCAAGGCTATGCCACCAGATCTCGGACAAATCCTGTCCAATGGGTCCGTGCAAGGCCTCGCGATCCACCAAGGGAATGGAGGAAACGATGTCGATCACCGCGTCGATCCCCACGTTGCGCAACGCTTCGTCCAGCTGCCCCACCAAGTTGACGCCGCGATGGGCCGCCGAATTGGCCAAGGACAACACCCTTGCGGAAAGCACGGGGTCGCGCCGAACCACCGTTTCCAATTGGGGCAGACTTGCCGTCATGGATGTGGCCAACTCCAAAATCTCGGTGGCGGGACCGGGAAGGGTTTTGGCTTCCAGGTTTCGAAACATCCGGATTCGCGCGGCAATTTTTTTGCGCTTGAGGACCAAACCTTCCCGGGCGTCGAAGTTCGAGATCGGTCCCGTGGTGGAGGGAGCGCCGAAACTGGAGGAGGGTGCCAGAGTGGAGGCGGTCGAAAGGCTGGAAATCGGACCGCGCGTCGAACTGGCCCCAAGCGTCGAGGGCATCGCGACCGTTTTGCCGCCGCCGCTGGAAGGATCCTCTTGGACAGGGTTCGCGAAAACGGTCCGCGCCGGTGAGACGCTGTGGACGAGGCTTTGCTCGTCCGCAAGCCTCATCTCGATCCGCAAGACCAGCTCTTGGACCGAAAAGGAAGATTTCACGACAAAGTCGCGCACGCCAAGCTTGGCGGCTTCTTCCAAATATTCCCGCTTGGGCTGGGCCGTCATCAGAATGACGGGAATCCGGGCGCGATCTTGGCGACCGTTGATCAATCGCAGGAATTCAATGCCATCGTAATCGGGCATGCAGATGTCGACCAAAGCCAAATCGGGAATCTGCTTGGACATCAAGGAAAGCGCGGTCGGCACCGAATCGGCCTCGTCCACCACAAAGCCGCGAAGCTTCAAAACATCGCAGATGGCATCGCGAAACATTTGTTGGTCGTCGACAACCAAAACCCTTTTGTTCATGACGAGAGGACCGTGTCCAACGGCGCAAAATCAAACTCGGTCGAAACTTCCGGCAAATCGTTGCGAAAGCGAACCGAAACCTCGGTGCCTTCTCCCGGCCAAGTCTCGATGCGGATTCGTCCCCCGTGTCGCGCCGCGACCCTTCGACAGATCGCCAACCCCAAACCCGCACCTTGGACCGAAAAATGGCGGCGTCGCGCCCCGGAGGAAAGCGCCAAGGGCTCGCCCAGCATGGGCAGAATCTCGGAGGGAATCCCTTCGCCGGAATCCCGGATTCGCAACGTCACCCAAACCGGGTTGTCCGGGTCCTGTTCGACCCCGACTTTGACAACCCCCTTGCTCGTGGCCCGCAAGGCGTTGGACAAGATGTTGACGCACATCCGGCGGATCCCATGGGGATTGCCCAAAATTTCGCAAGGCCCCTGATCCAGGATCACCAAATCCACTTCCGCACGAACCGAGCCCCGCACCAGTTCTGAAGCTCCGCGAATCTCCGAGCGCAGATCAAATCGAGTCCAGGTGGAAACATCCGTGTCGTCGCAAACGAAGGCATCGGTCACATCGCGAACCGTTTCCGCCAGGTGGATGGAGATCTTGACAATTCTTGTCACAAGCCGACTCACCTCGGGAAGAAGCAGGTCGGAGCTCCACGCCAAGGTTTCGGCGGTGGCCCGCAGTGCCCCGATCGGGGTGCGCAGGTCGTGGGCCAAGGTCGCGACCACCTCGCGAAATTCCGCCGCTCCGTTTTCCAACAAACGCCGGTCGAAACTCAAATTGACGCGTCGTTCCAGATCCCGGCTAAGCCCCACCACGCGCCGCGCCGAGCGCAATCGCGCGATGAATTCCAATCGCTGCATGGGCTTGGGGATGAAGTCGTCGGCTCCATCCAAAAAGGCTTGGTTCAACAGTTTGGGATTGGGGTCCCCCGTCACCAAGATGAAATAGGGAATGCTGTCACGGCCAGGTCCGCGTAAAATCTTGAGTAGCGTGATGCCATCCATTCCCGGCATCACTTGGTCCGCGATGACGATGTCGATTGGCTCCCGATCCAAAATTTCCAGGGCTTCGTTTCCGTTGTGAGCCGTCTTGAGATCGTACCCTTCCCCCGAGAGCCATGCCAGTTCCAGTTCGATGATCAGTCGATCATCGTCGATCAGCAAAATGCTCAACGGTTTGTCAGGCTGGGATTCGGCCAAAGGAAGTCCTCCAATCAAACCCCATTGAACCATCCAGACCCGCTCGGGGTCAACCACCATCGGGGTTTCTCCACAATCCCACTTCAAGCAGCCAAAACGTCCCCGAATTTGTCCAAGGCCACTCTAAAAACCAATTTCCGCTTCCCAACCACCAATCCGTCCAACCAAAGCGGGAGTTTTGCCTCAGGGATTCCAACAGTTGGCGGATTGGTCGTCGATGTAAACCCAGAAGCGGATGTCCATGGGGATGTTCGAGGTGTAGGTGTAGAATCCCCAAGCCCCGGTGGACGCCAAGCTGGCGTTCCAGGTTTCATCGTGGTAGGTTAGGCTATCCATTCCAACCATATATAGCCCGTCGTGGAAACCGGCCATCTTCCAACCAACACCCAAATCCGCTGCGCAAAAGGAATCGGCCACAACTTTGGAACGAAGCCAGGTGCCGGCAACTCTTGGTCCCAAGGCGCTATGCCCCCCCTGCCAGGGTCCGTAATAAGGATCGTTGGTCCTCGATGGATAGTCTACCTGGTAGGCCGGACGCGCCAGCCATTCGCTCTTGTTGCAAAGCATTGGAAGCACCCCGTTGCAGGGTTGGTCACCGACGTAGGCGTTGCACATGGACAAGGCCCCATTGATCCCGCCGCCACAGGCCAGGAAATCGACAGGGAACTTGGTTTCCCGCTTGCGCTTGAGCCATGTCAAGCCTTTGCGAACGGGAAGGTACCCGGGACCTTTCCGGGAAGGTTGAACCACCGGTACATCCTGGACGGCAACAGCTCCCTCCTTCAGGCTCACCCGAACGGTATCGGAAAACCAACCGATCGTGTCACTCACGCCAAAAACCTTGTAGTTGCCTGCCCCCAAGGAATCAAAGAGATAGGTCTGGCCATTCAGGATGAACGCGCTGTCGATCGGTCGAAGCACTCCTTGTTGGAACAACAACACAGTCAGCTTCAGGGGGGCGGAGTTGGAATCGCTTTTGCGGGCTGCCTGGCCATTGGAGTCCAACAAAAGAATTCGGCCGGAAATCTTGCCCGTGTTCCCGGTCGAGGTGACCCCTCCGTTCCTCTCCAAGGAACAGCCATAAATCATCATCGAGACAAATATTGTCAAAAATAACCGAGCCCTCGATTGAACAAAAATCATTGAATCCCCTCCGTGATGGAGCCGCCTCGAGTCACAGGAAATAGTTGCATGTTCATCTGGAAAACGTCCATGTCCGTTCCTTGCATGGCCAAGATTTCCTTGACCAACTCCTCTTGAAACCGCCGCATTTTCTGCCGCAGCCTTGGGAGCACGGACACTGGAATCGAAAAGGTAATCGAGCTGATCTCTCTCTGATGGGTCGGGAGGGTATCCAAAGCCACCCGAGCGCGTTCGATCATCGTGTCTTGAAACCGCAAAATCGCAAGATCCGCTCCATCCGGATCGCTTTGCAAATAGGGGTCGACCTGCTGGTACTCTCCCTCAGGAGTTTCTTCCAAAAGTCCCATGTCGCAAAGACTCTTCACGGATTTCCGGCAGCGCGCGGCCGACATGGGAGGGTCCATCCGCTTTCCCAGAGCATCCCAATCGCTTTTGAACACGGTGGCACTGGCCAATTCCCGCAACACAGGAAGTCGCCAATCGCTGAAATAGGCGTAAGTGTCCAACCCTTTGGCGATTTTTTGCAACCGAACCGGCATCAACGAACGCATCCGTTCATGTTGCCGAGTTCGTTCCGTAAGCGACGACGCCCTCCGGCGCAGGACCATGGCCTCCAGAAATTCCGAACGAGGGGCATCGAGACCGATCAGAACGGACAAACGATTCACCAATTCAGGGCTTACCGGCAACAAGGGATCGTTCAAGATGCGGTGCAAATGACTTTTGGAAGCCAACCCCAGCCGTCCTGCCACCGCCTGCAAACTCCCTCGACGCCCCAATGCTTTGCGCTGGGTGTCGAACCAATCCCTGAGATAAACTTGCGGATCAGTGTATAGGAAAGGATCCGGGTCTGGAGTCACGTTCGAAAAGAGGAAACAAAATCGAGGACTGGCAAGTCGACGATTTCAAAAAGCGATTCCCTCCGAACACGGAAAAGTCCCTGTCCCCCGCCTTGACCAAATCCGTTCAGCTCTTGAACCTTTGGCGAACCAATTTGCAACTCTCCGCAAATTCGTGATCGGTGGCAAGGATCTCGCGGGCAGCTTCCAGGGAGTGCGTCACGGTGCTGTAGTCGCGCCCGAACAAAAGGCCGATGGAGTGGAGCGTGTTGTCCGTCAGTTCGTGGATGAGCAGCATCGCCAATTGACGAGCCACGACGACCGGACGTTTGCGGGTCCGCGAACGCATCAGGGCGAGGTCGATTTGAAACACGTCGGCCACGGCTTGGGCGATTGCACCGGGGGACGCCTGGTTCTTGCGGTTGCGCAAGGCATCCTTGAACACCGCCTCGGCGGTGGCGCGATCGACGCGCCCTCCGCACATGTCCGAAAAAGCGCAAAGTTTGAGGAGTGCGCCCTCCAATTGCCGGACATTTCCGGTGAACTGTTCCGCGATCAACTCCAAAACATCCGGAGTGATGTGCCAGCCCCCTTCTTGGGCCTTGCGCCGAAGAATGGCCAGGCGCGTGTCTTGGTCGGGAGCATCGAGGTCGGCCACGAAACCCGATTCGATCTGGCGCAAAATTTGGCGATCGAAATGCTGGACTTCCGAAGGCGGGCGATCGCAAGTGAGGATGATCTGTTTGCGCTGGCTTTGGAGCACGCTCATCACGTAGACCATCTGCTCGCGAAAACGCGGTTTGTCGACCTCTCCGCCAAAAAATTGGATGTCATCCAAAAGCAAAACGCTGGCATCGCGATAGATGTTGTGGAACGCCTTCAGATCGCCTTTGCGGGCCACTTCGAGATACTCGCGGGCAAATTCTTCGGAAGTTCGGTACACGACTTTGCGGGCAACATCGTGGCCCAAAACGAAATGCCCGATGGCGGTCATCAAATGGGTCTTGCCCAAACCCGTGCCGCCCACCAACAGGAGAGGATTGGCGCGCCCCCCGCCCGGAAATTCAGCCACCTGCCGAGCCACGGCCAAGGCCAAGCGATTGCAATCGCCTTCGACAAAACTTTCAAAATTCATGCGTGGGGCCAACCGGGCGGCTTCCCGCCGAACCGCCTCGGCCTGCACTTCTTGACGGGCCGAAAGCACCTTGGCCACCGGAATGCGGGGCAAGAGGCGCTTTTCGCCAATCGCCACCGGTATCTCGGAAATCCCCTCGGGGTCCAGAACAATCCGGACATGGACTTCTCCGCCGATTTCCTCGCGAAGGATCCGTTCTATCAAGCCTTTGTGGTGGGCGTGAACGAATTCCTTGGCGATCAAAGTGGGGGCGAGAACTTGAAGATTTTCGCCTTCCCACTCCCCAAGCCTCAACGGAGCAAACCACGCAGCATAAGCTGCTCGGCTCACTTCGCGGGAGACTCGCTCCAGACAGGCCTGCCATAGGCGACTGGAATCGGATTGGATCAACAATGAGTTCACGTTAATCCACAGGAATGGGGATACGCAGCATTTATGTACCAGCTATCCCCGGGTTCATTCACGAGTTATCCACATTCGCTCGGGTGAGAGAAGGGCTTGTTTGGGACCGTGTTGGATGAAGATTCCAAGAACCCATTTGCACCTCTCTTCGAGGGGCACCCGCCTAGGTGCCTCGCTTCCGAATATAACACAAGGACGAGCCAAACTTGATGATCTTCAGCAAGAGGTTCACAGTTCGTTCGCGCCCTGTTCCTTTGGAGGTCCCCAAAGGTTTGACGACAACCCAACCAATTTGACGAGGCTCCCCTTTGGGGGGGGTGAAAGATCTAGGTTTGTCCTTAGATGAGATCAATGACCGAGGCGGAATTTCGGGAAATCGGATCGAGAAGCCCGAGACCCATCCCAGCCACTTGGTTGCGGGTGGGGACACTGGTCACGGTTTTCCAGATTTTTGGCGACTGCGCCGCCACCATACTGGCCTACTTGACCTCCTTCCTCCTTTGGCCCCACTTGACTCACTGGGACCTTTTGGCGACGATCCAAGAGTCTATCCCTCCACGCAATTATTGGATCAACGGCTTGGTGACCCTCTGCATCTTGTTCCCGGTGTTTCGCGCCACAGGCTTGTACGAGGAGCACCACAGCCTCTTGAATATCCGAGAATACCGCAACATCCTGCGAGGCTGGGGCATGACCATGCTTTTGACCGTTTTGGCCGTCACGACGATCGAGCAAAGCTTCCAAAGCCGTGGCATCTTCCTGATGGTTTGGGTGCTTTTGCTGACCTACCTTTTCTTTTTTCGATTCGCCGCCTACCGACTTGGAATTCGGCTTCGCAAGGCTGGCTGGCGCGACAAGAAAATTTTGATTTATGGGGCGGGAGATTCGGGAAAGGTCCTGTCCGCCAAGCTGCGGCGCTCCCCCAAATCAGGAGTGGATGTGGCTGGCTTTTTGGATGACGATCCGGCCTTGCATGGCCGAACCCTGGAAGGTTGCGAAGTTTTGGGAAGCGGCGCCGAAATGGGGCGGTTTCTGCGCGAAACCGGAGCCACGGAAGTGTTGATCGCCCTACCCCGAGCTGGGCGAAATACCGTCACGAGAATCGTGGAAACCTGCCAACGCAACGGCGTTGGGTACCGAGTCGTTCCTTCCCTGTTCGATATCGCCCTCACCCAAATCGATTTCACAGAAGTGGGCGGAATTCCTTTGCTGGGAGTTCACATCCATAAAATTTCCCCCATCGCCGCCTTCACCAAGCGATCCGCAGACATCTTGCTGACGTTAACCGCTGGGATTTGCCTCGCCCCCCTCGGATTGGTCATCACTGCCGCCATCCGGTTATTCGATGGCAAGCCCGTGTTTTTCAAACAAAATCGGATTGGAGCCGGGGGATGCACCTTCCAAATCTTCAAGTTCCGAACGATGCGCAGGGGATCTCCCAGCTACGCCCCAACACCTCAGGACGAATCCGACCCTCGCGTGACGACCTTGGGTCACTGGCTTCGGCGCACCAGCTTGGATGAAATTCCCCAATTATGGAATGTCCTCCTGGGCGAGATGTCCTTGGTGGGACCGCGACCCGAAATGCCCTTCATCGTCCACCACTACAACCAAGCCCAACGCCAACGCCTCAACATCAAACCAGGCATCACGGGTCTTTGGCAAATTTCCCCGGATCGCGCCTTGGCGATCCACGAGAACATGGACTACGACCTGTATTACATCCGCAACCAATCCTTGCTCTTGGACCTCGCCATTCTGGCGAAGACCGTGACCGCCGTCCTCAAGGGGGACGGGGCGTTCTAAAAACAGGACAAGCGGCGGTGATTGTGGCAAACGGGGAAGGTATGTCTTCCACTGGATCGATTCATTCCTCGAACGAATCCTTTAGGGCGCTTCGCCAATCGGGCAGACGGATCCCGAAATCGGACAGGAGCTTGGATTGGTCGAGCCGGGAATTCAGCGGTCGTTTTGCTTTGGTTGGATAGGCAGAGGTGGGGATGGGCAGGCACGAAGTCAAGATCTGCTCCGATTTGCGGGGATCTTCTTCGAAAATGGCCTGGGCGAAGCCGTGCCAGCTGGTCTCGCCACTGTTGGCGAGGTGATAGATGCCGTTTTGGTTTTGCCATCGCGCGGCAGCCAAGGCCGTTGCTTCGGCGATGTGTCGAGAGAAGGTCGGGGCGCCGACCTGGTCGTCGATGATCTTCAACTCCTCCCGCTCGCGGGAAAGCTTGAGCATGGTCTTGACAAAATTTGCCCCGCGCGTCCCCCACACCCATTGCAAGCGGAAGATCAGGTGGCGCACTCCGGTGGCCAGGATGGCAAGATCGCCTTCCAACTTGGTACGCCCGTAGACGGAGAGCGGATTGGGCTCGTCGGTTTCCACCCAGCGCCGGTCCCCGCTTCCATCGTAGACATAATCTGTCGAATAATGAATCATGCCCGCACCAAGCCGAGCGGCCTCTTCGGCAAGCACACGGGGGGATTGGGCGTTGATCAAGCGGCATAGCTCGATTTCGTCTTCGGCCTTGTCGACCGCTGTGTAAGCTGCAGCGTTGACAACCAGGGTCGGCTGGATGTCCCGCACCAGAGACCGCAAGGATTCCGGTTGGGTCAGATCGATATCGGGATGATCGAACGCGAACAATTCTCCCAAAGGCGCCAAAGTCCTTCGCAATTCCCATCCCACTTGACCGCGGCGACCGATGACCAAAATGCGTCCGAATGTATTCATGCCTGGTGGAAATAGAAATCCTACCACCCCCTGAGAAGGCTTCAAGCTTTCCGGAAAAAACGCTGGAGAACCAACCGTGGAAGGACGCACAGGACAAACCAGGTGTTCGAGACCAGGTATCGCCTCCACAACCGCCGTGGGTTTTGGCAAAGCCGTCCGAACCATTCCAAACACCCAAGGCGCATCCAACGAGGCGATCGTTTTTCCCATCCCAACCAAGTGGCAAAGGCATTCCCGACCCCCAGCAGAACGGCGGGGATCTCGGGACTGTGTTTTGCCATCCAAAGCTCTTGTTTGGGACACCCCAGAGCGACGAAGACCAGTCCGGCTCCCGAACCTTCCAAGCGACGGACCGAATCCACATCGTCCGCAAACGGCAAGGAGGAATGCGGGGGTGCGATGGCTTCCACAATCCTCAATTGAGGAATTTCCTTTGCCGCCTTGGCGCAAACCGCCTCCAACGTTGCCGGGTCGGATCCGAAGAATGCCACGGCGATGTCTTGGCGAGCGGCCTCCAACAACAATAGCGGGAAGACCGTCATGCCATCCACGCGTTCCTGGGCAGGACCGGTCGAAGACAGCGCGCGCGCCAGAGGCATTCCGTCTGGCGCGACCAGGAACGAGGCATTTAAGGCCCGGTGCAATTTGGGTCGTCGCGACGCCAGATGGAACATGTGGACATTGGCAAAGCACACAAACCCAGACGTTTTGGACCGGGCCATTTCCAACATTGCCTCCCTCATTTCCCGCGCAGTGCCGCGATCGATGGGAATGGACAAAAGCTGGTCGCGCCAAATCATGTTCGCCGAGCCTGCTCCCACTGGGTCAAGAGAGCCAGAAATTCCTCGGGATTCGCGGCCCCCGACAATTGGTCCACCACGGTCTTGGCAATCCGACTGATCATGGCCAAGGTTTGGACATGCGCCATGGCACCAGAGACCGGCGAGACCAAAAGAATGGCCAATTTCACGGGCTTGCGATCCGAAGAGCGAAAATCGAGGCCTTCCGGAATGCAGGCCACGGCGATGTAGACCTGATCCACGCCCTCGAGTCTGGCATGGGGAACTGCAATCCCCAACCCGATTCCGGTCGACATCTTGGCTTCTCGATCCATCACCAAAGCCAGCATCTCTTCGCGATTGGGCCAGGCGTAGGCGCGACAGGCCGCATCCACCAGATCCACCAACAATTCTTGGCTTGACAAAGCTCGACATCCGCAAAGAATCGCCTCGGTCGAGAGTCCGTCCGACAAGAATCGCATTAGAAATCCGCCCCCAAGCTCCAGTACTGGATTCCATCCACGAAATTTTTGGGCTGGAGATTTCCTGGAGCTCCGGTTGGCTGGGTGAGAGGCCAAGCTTTGCTCCACTTGAGGATGAACGCCCCCAAATTCATGCGCAGCCCGTAACCCGCGCCAATCCCGCACTGGTCTTCCACCCGATCATGAGTCCAAGCCGATCCCGCATCGACAAACACCGCGCCCATCAAATAACGGATCGTGGGAAGGAAGATCCCGAAGCGAAGCTCCTCCACGAAGGGGAAGCGGAATTCCGCATTGACCACGAACTCCTTGTCGCCACGGAACTGGTAGTAGCGGTAACCGCGCAAGGGAAGATCCAACTCCGAGAAATACATGCTGGAAATGTCGGTGCCGGAATTTGTCTCATTGAGGTGGTAGTTGAAGGTGAAGTCTTCTCCTCCCACCAGAAATCGCGCCGGATTTTCGCCCTCGCCCAGGCCGAAACTTTGGCCGGCGGTGGCGCGCAAGGCCAACCCGTACAATCGCCCTGTAGGCAGATAGGCACGTAGGTCCGCTTTGACCTTTCCGTAAGCGTAACGATCTTGGATCAGAGCTGGCATCGCGACCATGGACAATCGCGCCCGATAGCCATCCCAAGGGCCGGTAGGCCCCCACAGAACATTGTCGAACACCCAATCGGCATTGCCTCGAATCCAGACCAGATTCCGACTCCCGGGTGTTGTGGACGGAGCGTCGACGATGTTGCCATCGGTGTCCCAGGCTTCCACCTTGCGATCAATTCCCCCCACATCCACTCCGAATCCGGCTCGATGGAACATGGAAAAGGGATGGATCGCGCTGGCTTCCACACCGTACAGTCGATCGGCAAAGAGCGAGGTGTCGCCAGAATTTGTCGCCAACAGGTCCCCGGTGAAGGACCTGGTGTGGTAGGCCGACAAGAAGTAGTCGGTCTGCTGGGGCAGCCACCCGTAGCGCACAAAGACATTGGCATCTTCCAAGCTTCCCTGCACATTCAGCATGGCTTGGAGGATCTGATCCCCCAACAAATCGGAAAAAGTGAACATTCCTTGGCCGGCGGTTCCCGAATAGGTGCTGAATCCAAAAGCCAGAGCCGCGTTGTCCAGCCCCCATTGGGTGCGGTAGGGCACGCTCAAAAGATGACCGGTGGAATCGCGAACCGAAGGCGTTTGGGGGAACAGCTTCAGGGTATCCACCGAAGAGGAATCCTTGGGAGGCGCCTCGGGATGGTGGGGACCTTCCTCCAGGCGATCGAAGCCAAACAACCGCGATTCTTGCTGGGGCCCCACCCGTGCCCGCCCCGAATTCAAACTGTCCTTGCGAGCTCGCTCGGTGGAATCCTTGGCCTTCTTGAGCGAATCCTTTCGGTCCAGGGTGTCGAACCGGAAGCTTTCCATGTTTTCGCGAACCAAGGGCCGGAACAGCTCCGGCGATCCCTGTGTGGAGGTCAGCATGTACCTGGTGAGAGGCGTGACGGAATCTGGCAGCACGCGAGAAAGATCGATCAGGTAGAGATCGAAGGCCCCGCCTTCGAAGAGGGACAGCGAAAGCGAATTTCCATCGGGGGATAGACGCGGGCACTGGACCCCCGACAAAAGATTGGTCACCGGACGCACCTTGGCGGCAGCCTGAAAGGGGGCGTCCAACACATAGGCCTGGGGAATTCCCGAACGGTCGGAAAGGAACGCGAGCTTGGCCGAATCATCGCTATGCCCGCCAAACGTGGGACGGGTCTCGTCGCCCCAGGATTGGGACACGCGTCTTCGGGAGCGATCGTGCAAATCCATGATCCAGATCTCGCGATGACCGAACGTTTGGGGTCGATCCGAGGCCGAAACCCCGCCGGGGACACTTTCTGTCGACCAGGCGAGGAAGCGTCCCGAAGGGGAAAACGTCGGTTCATCGTCATCGGCAAGGTCGTCGGTGATCCGACTCACCGAATCGGTTCCGAGGTCGACCATCCAAAGGTCGGCTTGTCCATTCAACAAACCTCGGAAGGCCAAACGCTTTCCGTCGGGCGACCATTCGGGGTTCGACAATCCATCGAGATGCGGATCGATGGTCTTCTTCACCGAGCCGGACTTGGAATCCAAAAGGCTCACGACATTGCGGCCTCCGCTAAGAGACGCCACCGCCAGACGCTTGCCATCAGGCGACCAACTGAGTCCGCTGCGAAAGGGACTGAAGGATTCGTGGGATGGCGTTCCGCCGCCTTCCTGGATTTGGCGAGGCTCGGTGCGCGGCAACTGGTCCAGCACCCCGACGTACAACCCCTGCCGGGTGCCTCGGTCGGACAACCATGCGATTTTTGATCCGTCAGGCGAGATCGCCGATTGCATGTTCCAAAAGCTGCCGTCCTCGCCCGCCTTGGTCAATTTCCGTCCCGCTTTGCTGCCGTGTTCGCGCTTTCCCAATTCCGGCCAATAGGCCCAGCGAAGCTCGCGGATCCATTCTTCTCCCAGATCGCGCAGGCTCACGCGGGTCACGGCCAAAATGGCTTTTTCCAGGTCTCGGTGCTTGATCGTGTGCAAAACCACTTTGCGGACGGTTCCCGGCCCAAACGTGCGATCGAGGAAGAACAGGAAATTCTGCCCGGCCCGGTAGGCGAGGAATCCTTGGATGTCGTTGGTGGGCATGGGTAGGTATCCCGCCGTCACCGCGTCGATCAGCCACATTTCGCTGGGAAGATCCCAGCCCAAAGACACATACTCCGCCAAGCCTTCCGAAAACCACAAGGGCATGCGGGTGGTCATGGCCCCCGTGATGGCCGATCCAGCCCCTTGGCGCATGGCCTCGAACATCACCGCATGGACCATTTCGTGCGCCAGCACATGGTCGAATTGCCGGTAGGAGCCTTCGAACGGAACCACAATCCGATTTTTGAAAATTTCCGTAAATCCGCCCACGCCTTCTTCCAGAATTTCGTCGATCACATTGGTTTGCTGGAACTTGGGGTGGCTGTTGAAGATCAACAACAGAACGCGCTCTTCCAAACGCATGCCGGTCTTTTCGACCAATCGGGAATAGAACCCCTCCAAGCTGTCGGCGGCACGACTCGCCAGCTTCTCGCCTCCCTGCGAAAAGTGGATGTCGAAATGGGTGGTGTGGACAACTCTCCATTCGAAGGGCTGGTACTGAACCTTGTTCTTGCCGAATTGGGCTTGGGAGGGAAACGCAGCGGCCAACAAAACAATCCACCAGAAAGACAAATTCCGACAACGACCTCGCATCACGCCTGCACCTCTTCCCGCATGGCCAATTCCACTGCGGATTCGACTCCGCGAAACCAAGATTGGTTCCATTCCTTGCAGGCGGGAATGCTCCCCAGCAAGGCATCAAAAACGGTCCAGGGCAACTGGCCCGGCGCCACCGCCCCGGTGCCATCGTGGGCATACCCCCATCCGCCAGAAAGTTTTGCCGCCGCCACCCGCCACGATTCGGCACCAACCCCCATCAGGAACATGGCCGGGATGGCAGGGCCACCATACAGGGACAACCAACGCAGCAATTCAGGTCCCACCTCGTTTGGATCCAAAACTCGTCCCGCCCACTTCGCCACCTCGGCCCCACAGGCTTGGGCGCTTCGTGCCACGGCCTCCAATTGGTCCATCATGGTCTCGCCACTCACCGCTTCGAAGGAATGCCGGGATAGCACGATGCGCGTGGCGGGAGATTTGGTCTGGACCAACTCCAAAAGTTCCTCGCGTTGGGGCGCATCGTCCTCGATATCGACATAATCCCAGCGGCGCAGCGCCAAGGCCGATTCGATCGCGCCTCGCCGATCCTGGCTGTCGGGCCAGTTCCCGCCATCCTTTTCCAAGCGCAGGGTTCCGATCAAACGGGCCGATGGAAAGGCTCGTTCGGCCTCCTTGGCTCTTTGGGACCAATGGCTCGGATCGAGCCGATCGAGTCGGATTTCGACCAATCGCACTCGCCGCTTGGCAAAAGGGGTAAGGGGCAGGTCTTGCGGCCTCCCGGAAAGGGTCAGCACCGCAGTTGGTTCTTGAAAAATTTCCGACATGTTTGGATTAAGCCTACATTCCCTGTCGCGAATCCTGGAGGATTGCATTTTACAGAACTGTGATCACTCTACTGACAATTTGTTTGGCCCTGTCGGGTCGTTCCGACTCGCTCCTCCATGGTACCACGTTGCACCTGTTTCAGGAAGCCATGCATTTGTCCAGTCTCGGGCAATATACTGCTGCCGAGTCGCTTGCCCAGAAAGGCGAGTTGGCAACCTCCCCGGAAGGAAAAGTTTTGGAGGCCGTGGTCGACTTGGCTCACTTTGCCGACCTCCACGATCTCGATGCCTTGGAACGGGCACGAAAGGCTCTGGCCGCATCCGAGGCTTCTCTGCAGTCCAAATCTTCCGCACGTGAACGGTTTTTGCTGGCGATGACCTTTTCCCAAGCGTCCTATTTGGCGAACCTGGAAGAACGCAATCTGTCGGCCGTTCTTTCGGGCCGCAAAGCCGCCAATCTTTGCGAAGAATTGATTCAGGAAGGCTACACCTCTCCTGATTTGCACGGGATTTTGGGCGGGTATCTCTTTTGGAAAGCCCAATCGCTGGGGACGATCCGCTTCGCCCTAGGAGGCGACACCCGTGACAACGGGATCGAATGGACCCAACAAGCCGTCACCGCCGCCGGACCCTTCCAGGAAGCCTACCGCACCTCCTTGATGTGGATTCGCTTCGAGAGGAAGGAATTTGTCCAGGGCTTGGCCCTGGCACGAGCGGGGTTAGCCGCCGCGCCGGGCAACCGGCTTTATCGCCAAGCGGAAGGGGACATGCTCTTTCGGTTGAAGCGGCTTCCCGAAGCGCTGGATACCTACAGGGCTAGTTGGACCGAATACGCAGGGCTCGAAAAAATCCCTGCAAACCGGTTGGCAGCTGCGGGAAATCTGGTCAGGATCCATGAGGCATCTGGCCAGGCTGATTCCGCCAGAGCCTGGTTGGACACCTTGGACGCTCCGCGCTACACCTATGTCCGCAAGTGGCTCCCCCCCTCGCTGGTGCGCGAATTGGAACCGATCAGAAAACGTCTGGGACGAAAGTGACCGCCACCTAAAAATCCTTGTCTTCCTTGCCGACGGGGTGCTTCCAACCGCAAGCGGGACAAAGAATCCAGCGAGGCAATTTGGAAACGCCCAAGGCCGCCAACAAGGCGAACACGCAGGCAACCAAGGCTTCCACCTCCATGTGGGCATGATGAAACAGCCAAGCGTTCCAGACGATGGCCACGATCACCACCCAGATGAGGGGGCCGGGCCCCTTCACGGGAACCACCCCCTCGAATCCGCAATTCACACAGACATATCTTTTATTACGGCCGATGAATCCCATTCTGGGGGGGTCCTTTTTTCGGCGGCAGGATCGGGCATGCCCGATCCCTACCGCCTACGGTGATCCGATCAGCCGTGGGTTTTTTCGAAATCCTGCATCGCCTGTACCATGGCGTCGATGCCGGCTTCGGGCATGGCGTTGTAGATGGAGGCCCTAAAGCCGCCCACCGAACGATGGCCGTTGAAATCCACAAAGCCGCGTTCGGTGCCCAGCTTCAGGAACAAGGCGTCATGGTCCTTGTTGACGGGAACGAAGCAGACGTTCATGAGGGAACGATCTTCCACGTTGACCGTTCCCTTGAAGAGAGGATTGCGGTCAATTTCCGCATAGAGCTTGGCGGCCTTGGCCTTGTTTTTGGCTTCCATGGCGGCGATGCCACCATTTTCTTCCAACCATTGCAGCACCAGATCCAGCACGAAAATCCCAAACGCCGGCGGAGTGTTGAACATGCTGCCGTTGTCGATGTGGGTGCGATAGTCCAGCATGGTCGGAATCGGACGATCGACCTTGCCCAACAAATCCTTGCGAACGATCACCACCGTGACGCCCGAAGGGCCTAGGTTCTTTTGGGCGCCGGCGTAGATCACGCCAAACTTGTTCACGTCCACAACGCGCGAGCAGATGTCCGAGCTCATGTCCGACACCAACGGCACGTCCACATTCGGGAATTCATGCCACTGGGTTCCAAAAATCGTGTTGTTCGAGGTGATGTGCAAGTACTTGGCGCCCGGAGTCACATTCAGTGTCTTCGGGATGGATTTGTAGGTGCCGTCGGTTTCCTTGGTGTTGGCGATCACATTGATCTTGCCAAACAGCTTGGCTTCCTTGATCGCCTTGTTGGCCCAGGTTCCGGTGTCGGTGTAATCGGCCACTTCGGTGCTGGACAAAATGTTCATCGGCACTTGTGCGAACTGGAGCGAAGCTCCACCCTGGACGAAGATCACCGCGTATTCTTCCGAAATCCCCATGAGCTTGCGCAAGCGCGCTTCGGCTTGGGCCACCACCGGTTCGTACCGCTTCGAGCGATGCGAACATTCCAAAACCCCAATTCCAGATTCCTTGAAGTCAAGCACCCCGGCAGCGGCTTTTTCAACAACGCTGCGAGGCAAAATGGCGGGTCCCGAGCTGAAATTCCAAGTGGTCATGGCTGCACGTCTCCGTAGGTCGCGATGGCGGTGGTCTGGATTCCTCCCCGAGCGTTGAAGATCCCTCGGACCTCCAGCCACTTGGGTTGGCATGCTTTCGCGAAATCCCTCGCGAGCACGTTCACGACATGCTCATGGAAGATTCCGAGATTGCGAAAAAAGAGCAGATACTCTTTGAAGCTCTTCAATTCAAGGCAGAACTCGTTCGGTCGATACCGAATCTTCAGTGTAGCATAGTCCGGAAGACCTGTCTTGGGGCACACGCAGGTGAATTCGGAGGTTTCGACCTCCAACACGGTGTCCGACCCCGGGAACAGAAATCGGAAGGTTTCGATTTCTGGAGTGGGCAAGGCCGGAATGTGGTCTTGACGATCGTCGTAGCTGGGTGAAATCATTTTTGATCCTTGTACGATTCCGCCACGATCGCGCCGAATAGCGCATCGAGACTCTTCGAAGTGTCGGGTTGATGGGCAAACACCGAGATGGACAACGCTTGGTGACGAGGGGAACTGCCCCACAAGCGGCGGAAGTCCTCCCAGACATTCACTTTTTCATGACGTGGGCGACCAACCGAATCGAGCGCGTCTCGCAACACAACCACCTTGGGGTGCCAGGCGTCGCGCTGGTACTGGACATGGCGATCCAATCGAGCACTCCACACATACCGGATGGTTTTGTGGATGCCAAACGAACTCGCCAAAGTGACATCGATGGCCAGCACCGTGGCCGGGGCATTGCGCCTGGCGAATCGCGAACTGTCCACTTTTGAACCCGGCGTCCAATCCCATTCCAATAGGGGATATTCTTCAGCGGGCCAACGCACTTTTCTGCGCCACCGGCTGGAAATCCCCTTGGAGGCCTCCACGCGCAACCAGAGAGAGCCATCCGATCGCACGGTATCCAACCCAGGCAATTGCCCCTGATCCACTTGGCGACTGGTCCACCCGTCGACACCTTGTGAAATGGAGGACAGGTCCAATCCCTTGTCGAGAACGATCGGAGTTTGGGGGGCTCTGCCATCACACCCCCAAACACCCCAAAGAACGACCGCGCAAAGCAATCCTTGGGAGAGGCCGTGAAGACCTGCGAATCGGTTGGGTCGACGGATCAAAACAATCCTTTGTTCAGCTTTGTCCAAGCAACGCGAACCCCTAAAGTACTAGGCCCCAGTCCTCTCGAATGAGGAAAGTGCCAAGAAAGGTTGCCGCCCCCAGGTAAACCTGGGGGCGGCTGAGGGAGCCGGACCGGCCAAAGGGTGGAGAGAGCGCGGTCCGACTTTCCGTCAATTATTTCAGGAGCGAGAGAACGTTGTTGGGCAATTGGTTGGCTTGGCTCAACATGGAGTTCGCCGATTGGGTCAAGATTTGGTTGCGCGTGAATTGGGTGGATTCGGTGGCGAAGTCCGTGTCCCGGATGCGGCTTTCGGCGTCGGAGTAGTTGGTGATCATGAAGCCCAAATTCGTGACCGCCGCCTCCAACCGATTCATCGTGGCACCGACGTTGGCACGCAAAGAAAGTACCGAACCCAAAACCTTGTCGATTTGGGTGATCGCCAATTCGGCTCCCGATTGCATGGAGACGCCGCCAAAAACCAAGCCTTTGGAAAGATCCATCGGCTTGAAACTGATCGTCGAACTGGCTCCAGAAGAGGCGGCGCTGCTCTGGAAAGAGAAGGCCGAAGTGGTGGCCAACAAGGGGATTCCATTGTAGGTGACCGCCAAAGCGATACGGGAGATTTCGCTCGCAAGGGCTTGGTATTCCTGGTTGATGAACCCGCGCTCGTTGTTCCCATAAGTTCCGTTGGAGGATTGGATGGCCAGTTCCCGCATGCGTTGCAGCGAGTCGGTGATCTGCTGGGTGCCCGCTTCCGCGATTTGCAGCATGGCCAAGGCGTCGTTGGCATTTCGCTGGGCCATCTGGCTGCCGCGAATCTGGGTGCGCAACCCTTCCGATACGGAAAGTCCCGCGGCGTCGTCGGAAGCACGGTTGATCCGCAATCCGGTCGAGAGTTTTTCCAAACTCTTTTGCATGGCGGTGTTTGTCAGCGACAAACTGTTCTGGATATTGACCGCGTTGACGTTATTGTAAATGCGCATGGGGAGTCCTCCCTGTCAGGTACGTGGCATGTCCCGGCTGGAACGGCTTCCCTGCCGCCTCTCGATCCGGATTGGAGTTTGTCCTGGATATCCGGCGGGCTCGGGAGTTCCCAAGCTGGACGCTTCCCCACGGACGATTTTGCCGTCGATGGGTTTGCCGGAAGTTCATGAGGCGGCTCACATCAGCACCAATTCGGCCTGGAGCGCACCGGATTTCTGGATTGCCTGGAGGATCGCCACCATATCGCGCGGCGTGACTCCCAGGGCGTTCAAGGTTTTTGCCAGATCGCCCACGCTGGTGTTGGCGGGCAAGACCTGCATCTGCGACTTTTGTTCTTCGGTCTTGATCTGGGCGTTTGCGACAGTTTTTGTCACACCCTGTGAAAGAGCGTTTGGCTGACTGGTCGACCAGGTTGGATCCACCCGGATCGTGAGACTTCCTTGGGTCACCGCGATTTCCGAAATCCGCACGTCGGAGCCGGCCACGATGGTTCCCGTTCGTTCATTGATCACGACCCTGGCGATTCGCTGGGGAACAAACCGAATGTTTTCGATCTTGGCGACCAAAGACGCTCTTCCCGTTTGGGGGTCCTTCCCGAGAAACCGCACCGTGGCGGCATCTTCGGCAATCGCCGACTTGTCCCCGAATTCTTTGTTCAGCGCGTCGACCATGGCTTGGGCCGAACTGAAATCGGGTTCGTGCAAGACCAACCGCAAGGGACCTTCGTCCAACCGCACCGCCAAATTCTCGCGCTGCACGATCGCTCCGCCTGGCAGAACTCCGGTCGCGCCTTGGTTTTGTTGGAGAGAGGACCCGCCCATGCTTTGGGAAATCGCTCCCCCCGTCCCCACCGGACCTTGGGCCAAAGCGTAGATGTCGCCATCTGGGGACTTGAGCGGAGCCATCAGCAAGACGCCACCGGTCAGCGAACGCGCATCCCCCATGGAACTGGCGCGGACGTCCAATTTTTGTCCGGGCTTGGCGAAGGCGGGAAGGTCGGCGGTCACGATCACGGAGGCGACGTTGCGGGTCCGCAATTGACGGCTGTCGATTTCAAGGCCCATGTTGCGCAACAAGTTCGCCGTCGATTGGATGGTCGCGGTGGCGTTCGACCCATCCCCGGTACCCATCAATCCGACCACCAGGCCGTAACCGACCAACTGGGTGGCCGACACGCCTTGCACATCGGCCAAATCCTTGATCCGGGACTGGGCCGAAGAGACCGCGCAAATCGCGAGAAGGATATGACAGATTTTGACAAGCATTAGAAGAGCCAGTCCAAGAATCGAGCCAAGGGTCCGGGCTTCTCGGCATTGCCCGTGGTTCCGTGGCCGGCATACGAGATCTTCGCGTCGGCCAGCCGTCCCGAAGGCACCGTGTTGTCGGATCCGATGTCTTCGGGACGCACCAGACCGGCCACGGTCAGGATTTCGGTTTCTTCGTTGATGACGACTTGTTTGGTTCCCTCGATCCGCAAGGTTCCGTTGGGAAGCACTTCCACGACTCGGGCGCTGACCACGGCTTGCATCGAGCCTTCCCGGGCGGTGTTGCCCTGGCCTTGGAACTCGGAACCCAGTCCACTTTTAAATCCTGCTCCGGGAACGAAGCTCAGCACTCCCGTTCCGGCGGCAACGCCCACCTGGCCGTTGCTTTGGCTCTGGGTGCGGGTTTGGGCGGTGTTCTTGGCGGTATTGGCTTCTCCCACCATCACCGTCACGACATCATCCAAGCGTCGGCTTTTGCGATCCCCAAACAAGGAAAAATCTCTGGGCAGCGGGACCGGAGCGGCTTGCACCAAAGCGACTAGGCTGATCACTAGGTATGATGTGTGTCTCATCGGAACGCCTCCCTTTGGCTGAGTGAATATCCCCGAACCCGGAGAGATCTCTAAACCAAAGGCGTGCCAATTGAATCAGAACCGCGAAATCACCTATTCGAGGCGGAATCAATCACTTAGGGAATCTTCAACCAGATCATTCTTGCCGCCCGAGGAATGCCTGCGTGCCAAAAAATGCCCGCTAGGCCTTTCCCAAAACCGGAAATTATTCGACGGCGATTTTGCGAATCTTCAAGGCCTCGCGGGCCGCCGCTTGTTCGGCATCCTTCTTGGTAGCGCCGCTCCCCCGCCCCCAAACCTCGCTGCGAACGCGGACCGCCACGTGGTAACGCTTGCCGTGCTCGGGGCCTTGGGTGGCTTCCACCTCATACTGGGGCGCTCCCCAACCTTTGCCTTGGCTGTGCTCCAAGAGGGCGCTCTTGTAGTTGGCCAGTTCCGCATCTCCCATAAAGGAATCCAAGGAGTGGATCAAGGTGCGGAACAGGAAATCGCGGGCGGGTGGGTAACCGGCGTCCAGGTAAATCGCGCCAATCACCGCCTCGAAGGCATCCGCCAAGATGCTTTCGCGATCGCGGCCACCGCCGCGCTCTTCGCTTTTGGAAAGGGCGAGAAATTTCCCCAAATCCAAGGCTCGGGCCACTTCTGCCAACACCTTCGCGGAAACAACCAAGCTTTTGATCTTGGAGAGCTTTCCTTCATCCTCGGTGGGACGCGACGAGAACAGATGATCGGTGATCACCATGTCCAAAACCGCATCTCCCAAAAATTCCAATCGTTCATTGGATCGGATGGAGGAAAGCCCCGCGGAATTGACCCACGAGCGGTGGGCCAAAGCAAGGTCCAACAGCTCGGGTTTCGAGAAAACATGCCCGAGCACGCGTTGAAGGTCCTGGTGCGGGCCCTTGGGGCCGAACCAACGCTTAAAAAGCCTTCGCAACATCATCGAAGCATTCCCATTCAACAGACAGGCCTGCTGGGAATCAACCCTCCCAACGCTTGAACAGAATCGCCGCGTTGTGTCCGCCAAAGCCCAAAGAATTCTTCAAAGCGTAGCGGATGGGGCGTTCCTTGGCAACGTTGGGAGTGATGTCCAAGTCGCAATCGGGATCGGGCTCTTCGTAATTGATGGTGGGCGGCACGATGCTTTGCTGCATGGCCAAAATGGTCGCGACGCTTTCCACCGCGGCGGCGGCGCCGATCATGTGGCCGGTCATCGATTTGGTCGAGCTGACCGACACTTTGGAGGCCAAATCAGGCCCCATGACTTCCTTGATGACCTTGGTTTCGGTCTTGTCGTTCAAGGGGGTCGAGGTGCCGTGGGCATTGATGTAATCGACTTGGGACGCGTCGATCCCGGCATCCCGCAAGGCTTCGCGGAAGGCAAGAATGGAGCCGGTCCCTTCGGGGTGCGGTGCCGTGATGTGGTAGGCGTCTCCCGTCATCCCGTACCCGACAATTTCGGCATGGATGGTGGCGCCTCGCTTTTGGGCGCTCTCGAGACTTTCCAAGACCAAAATGCCCGCACCTTCTCCCATCACGAACCCATCGCGTCCCTTGTCGAAAGGGCGACTGGCGCGGGTGGGGGTGTCGTTGAAGCCTGTGGAAAGGGCTTGGGAGGAATTGAATCCGGCAATGGCCAGCGGTGTCACGCAGGCATCGGTGCCGCCGCAAATCATCGCATCGACCTTGCCCAAGCGAATCAGGTTGACTCCATCGATGAAGGAATGCCCTGCCGACGAGCAAGCCGAAACCACGCCGTAATTGGGTCCCATGAACCCATAGCGGATCGAAACCATCCCCGCGGCCATGTCGATGATGGACATGGGGACGAAAAACGGGCTGACGCGGGAAGGACCGCGACTTTGGAGGACGCCGTGGTTGGCCTCGATGGTGCCCAAGCCGCCAATTCCGCAGCCGATCACCACGCCCACGCGGGTCTTGTCCACAGAAGGAGAATCGGCCAATCCCGATTGTTTCACGGCCTGGACGGCAGCTCCAATCGCGTACTGGATGAATCGATCCAGTCGTTTGGCTTCCTTGGGATCGACATATTCGGCGATGTCGAAGCCTTTGACTTCCCCGGCAATTTTGACGGCGAAATTGGTCGGATCGAAGTAGGAAATGGGCCCTACACCGGAGCGTCCGTGGATCAACGAATCCCAAAATGTGTCCACGGATGACCCGACTGGACTGACTACACCCATTCCGGTAATGACAACGCGCTGCGACATATTCTGGACCTCGGGCATCAAAAATAACGCGACCCGTCCGGATTCACACCGGCGGGCCGCATTGCAACAGATCTGAATTAAGCCTGTTTGCTCTTCACGTACGAGAGAACCTCGTTGACGCTCTTGAGCTTCTCGGCATCTTCGTCGGGGATCTCGAGATTGAATTCGTCTTCCAGAGCCATCACGAGTTCAACCTGGTCCAAGCTGTCGGCACCTAGGTCTTCGACGAACTTGGCCTCGGGCACAACCTTGTCGGCAGTGACGCCAAGCTTGTCGACGATAACCTTGGTGATCTTTTCTTCCAGTTCGGTGGCCACGTGAGCCTCCTTTTCTTTTGGTGTTGGGGTGAAATTTACATCGCCATTCCGCCATCGACGCACAAGACCTGTCCTGTGATGTACGAGGCGGAAGGAGAAACCAGGAAAGAGACCACGCTTGCGACATCCAGAGCGGTCCCCAAGCGGTTCATGGGAATGGTTGAAAGAGCCGCATTTTTCTGGGTTTCATTGAGATGATCCGTCATGTCGGATTCGATGAAACCCGGAGCGACCACATTCACGGCAAGATTTTTTCCGGCATATTCGCGGGCCATGGCCTTGGAAAAGCCGATGATGCCCGCCTTGGAGGCCGCATAATTGGTCTGGCCGGGGTTTCCGGTGACGCCGACCACCGACGAAATGTTGACGATGCGCCCCTGGGACGATTTCAACAACATCCGCAGCGACGCCTTGGAAACCAAAAACACCGACTTGAGATTGATGTCGATCACCGAATCCCAATCTTCTTCCTTCATGCGCAAAAGCAAGCCATCGCGGGTGATCCCGGCGTTGTTGACCACCGCATCCAAACGACCGAACTTTTCCTGGATCGATTTGAACAAGGCCTCCACTTGTCCCGCATTCGAAACATCGCACGGAAACGCTTCGGCTTCGATTCCGTCGGCGGCGAGTTCGCCCGCGAAGGTTTTGAGGGCGTCTGCCGACCGAGCGACCAGGGCCAACGCGAATCCGTCCGCCCCAAGCTTTTTGGCGATGGCCGCGCCGATTCCTCGCTGGGCACCCGTGACCAAGGCGACAGGTTTTGTCATTTGGCGGTTTCCTCGGCGACGGGGGCACCGGCCAAGGCTTGGACCGCTTCGAGGGTTTCGACCGGAGTCACCGCGACGGCGCGATCGATCCCGCGCATGAGTCCCATCAAAACCTTGCCCGAACCGACTTCGATGCCTCGGACCACGCCCGAGCCGATGGCCAGCTTCATGGAGTCGATCCAGCGCACCGGACTCACGAGCTGGCGTTCCAGCAGTCCTGCGAACTCGGAAGGATGGGTGTGGGGAAGCGCATCGACATTGGCGATCACCGGGGCGGAAGGTTTGGCAAAGACCGCCTGGGACAGTCCTTCGCGAAGCCCTTCCAGGGCGTATTCCATCAACGGCGAGTGGAAAGCTCCCGAGACCGGTAGCCGAACAACCTTTTTGGCACCGGCGGCGGCACATGCCTCCATCGCCTGCTCCACCGACGCCACTTCACCCGAGATCACGATTTGACCGGGAGAGTTGTAGTTGGCAGGAACCACACAACCCGCAACGCCCTTGAGGACGGCTTCCAGCGGTTCAGGATCCATTCCCAAGATGGCGGCCATGGCTCCCGGACGACGAACACCGGCCTCGGCCATCAGATTGCCGCGCAAGCGAACCAAGCGCAGGCCGTCGGCGAACGAAAGGGCACCCAAGGCGGCCAGCGCCGAGTATTCACCCAAGGAATGTCCCGCCGCGAAATCGGGTTGGACACCGTTTTCCGCCAAAACCAGGGCCACCATCTGCGAGGTCACGTAAAGGGCTGGCTGGGTGTTTTGGGTGGCCTTCAGGTCTTCTTCCGGGCCCTCGAACAGGGTTTTCGATAAGGCGAAGCCCAAAATCTCGTCGGCTTCCTGCAAAAGCCTGCGGCAACCTTCGTGGGCTTGAGCAAGCTGATGGCCCATTCCAACATATTGCGAGCCTTGGCCTGGAAAGAGAAAAATCGTCTTCATGTTGTGTTCTACCACCGGATCAGGTTCGCGCCCCAAATCATCCCGGCACCCACGGCAACCAGAAGGATCAGGTCGCCTTTCTGGATACGGCCTTCGTCCAGAGCCTGGCGAAGCGCGATGGGGATGGAGGCGGAGGAAGTGTTGCCGTAGTCCTTGACGTTGACGACGATCTTGTCGGACGTCACGCCCAGGTTGTCGGCCGTCGACTGGATGATGCGGATGTTCGCTTGGTGGGGAACGATCAGCGCCAAGTCGTCGGTGGACAAATTTTGC
>CAIKAA010000167.1 GCA_903825275.1 uncultured Fibrobacterota bacterium
ATCGGGAATGGAGGCCTTTCCCAACACCTTGGCTTCGGCGGCTGCAGTGCCCAAAGCGCCCAGGGTGGTGCCCAATGCAAGAGGCGTGGCATTCCCCAAGTTCACTTTGAGGGTGAACGAGAGTTCGGCTTTGCCCTTGGCGTCAAAATCGGAATTGCTCTTGACCTTGGCCACGGTGCCGTCCAGCAGGGCAAAATTGGCCGCCAGATCCTTGTCCAAGAAGTTTCCCTTGACGTGGAGCTTGGCCGTGATGATCTGGGTGGTCGGATCGTAGGCGAGGTCCTGGGCATTGTCCATCAGGCCCAGGGCCACCAAACGGTTCCCCAATTCCCCCAAGTTGTCGAAGAGAATTTTGGTGACAGATCCAGTGGCATTTTTTTCGACCAGGGCCTGGCCGGGAACCGAGGATTTAAAGACTTCATTTTCAAAGACTTGGGAGAAATTTGCGGCTTGGTCCAACTGACTTCCCAAGGCCTGGCCATCAAGTTGCTGGGCCAAGGTGGTGGCAGCTTTTGGGGCACCCGGAAGGCCCACTTGGCTGGTGGGATCGACCGGGGCGACCCCCAGCAGGGAACTGAGCCAAGTTTCGATTTTTTGGAGCTGGGCCACCACATCCCCCGCCGAGACATTGCGGAAGGCTCCAAAGGTCTTTTCGAACGTTGCCCCCAATTCCACGTTTTGGAGAGTTTTCCAGTCTTGGTGGAGCTTGTACTGCTGGGTGTGACTCAATCCGTCAAATTGGCCATCCACAGTGCCTTCCAAGTCGAGGGCGACTTCGGTCCCGGCCTGGAGGGTGACGGTTTGCCCTGCCTCGATTGTCTTGGCGTCCAGACGGATTTCGACATCGGGCGCGGTTTGGGTGGTGTCGGCCTTTTCGGTGAACTTCAAAAAGCCCATGCTGAACTCACCCGCCGCCTCGAAGAGCTGGACATCCAGCTTGGCTCCCAACTCCTTCAAGGTGGCTTGGGCGGTGTAGCCCGAGAGATAGGTGATCTGCTGGGGAATGGCCTTGGGGTCGGTTGCGGTTTCGGTGGTGTAATTTCGGGTCAGATCAATTTCTCCGCCCACATCGAATTCGGCATGGCCGGTCAGGAGCAGATTGTGGTCAAACTTCACGCCTAAATTCGCGAGTTTGTCTTGAAGCCCTTGGGCCACGTAGCTTTGGTCCCCCGACTGGAACCGGATGTTCAGTTGGAGGGTGTCGGTTGCTCCGTTGGAAGAGGTTCCAACCACGGCTTCGGTCACCAAGGTCAATTTTGTGACCGGGTCGATGGAGGTTTTGGTGTAGGTGTTCGGTTGGGCGACCGTGTTGGTCCCAATGAGTTCGGCGACCTGGCGCAACCCCACCTTGTTCATGTCGGGAGCCTTGGCCAAGAGGGTATTCAAGTTGGACTCGATTCCCGTCAATACCCCTTTGGCTTGGTTTTGGACGGAAAGGGACAACAGATCCTTCAGGGAGGTCGCTCCGTTGGTGATCGCATTGCCGCTAGCATCCACCGCCTTGAGGGCATCGCCAAAGGCGGATTGGAGGTTTTGGGTGGCGTACTGGTCGACCTGGGTCTCCCAGACCAGCAACTTTTGGTGCAGCGCATCCTGGAAATCCTGGATCAACTGGGTATTGGGGGTGGCCGTCAACAAAACGCGGGGCTCCAAAGCTTCTAAGGCAAAGGATTGCTTTTGGTTAGGGCGTGCGGATTTTTTCGGGGGATTGTTCTTGCGTGTCATGATAGGTTCCTAGGGAGAGGGAATGTCGGGAGGTTGTGTGTTGAAAAGGAAGGTCAGTGGATGGGGAGGACTAGGCGGAGACCAGCGCTGCCGCCATCTACAGTCATGATCGTACGGTCACCAGAGCGTTCGTTACCCCGCTGGATTCGGGTGCCGTCGAAACTCGTGCCATCGTTGGGTGGACCGATTGGATCAATGGAGGGTGCAGAGGTGTACAAGCTACCCCGGTCATTGCACCAGTCAGACCCATTGTCGACCATGTCGTAAAGGCCGTAGTTGTTGGGGCGCGCCACGGCGACGGCCCAGTAGCTTGGGGACACGTATTTGCTGGCAAAGGTGAGGCTATCTCCCCAGAAGTACAGGGTGGTGGTTCCCGCCCGTTCCGAATATTCCCATTCCGCCTCGGTAGGCAAACGGTATCCGTTCTTGGTGTAGTCGGGGTTCCAAGTGCGCAGGTCGTAGACCGGCTCCAGGCCGGCCATCAAGCTCTTGTAGTTGGCAAAGGCCACCGCCCCATACCAAGTGGCATCGATCATTGGGTAGTTCTGGGAAAAAGCTGCGCCAAACACGTGGGTCAAGGCATTAAAGTCCAAGAAAGTCTTGCTCGAGCCTCCCAAGTCGGTAACGGGGGCCAAGCCAGCAATGCTATCGGTTAGGGTGTAAATCGCCCGATTTCCGTAGGTGCGGTTGGTCCGCACCTCGACATACCCGTTGCGCAAGGCCCAGTTCATCACGCTGGCGTACTCCACCACCGTCACCCGAGTGGTGTCCATGTACCAGTCGTAGGAAAAACTCACCTTGTGCTGTGGTACCGAGACCTGATCGTACTCATATATGCTGTCCTTGAGGCCCATCATAAAGCTGCGGTTGCGGGCCGGGATCTTGCGCATCTGCGCTGTGTACTTGGGGAAGTCGCCCAGCGCAATGGCGTGGGGACTGGTCACTCCCGAGGGTCCGGGGGTCACCTGGACTCCC
>CAIKAA010000168.1 GCA_903825275.1 uncultured Fibrobacterota bacterium
CTCTTGTTTGTCCATTTGAAGGTTGTTTCCCATAGGGAAGGTGCTACCTGCACCTTGGATCCCTTGTCAACCTCCGATGCGAATCACTTTGGGCGCTCCATATGTGTCCGGACGCGAATCACTTTGGGTGTCCGGCGACAGCGGCGGTGCCGGAAGCCATCTTTGATCGCATCAACCTGACTTTCTAAATGGGCGTGGGCGCCCTGAAACCCCTTATAAGCCATTCCAGGGAGGGTCAGACACCTCCAAAATGGATATAAACCGCCCTGATCGTTGGGTCCGTCAGTAGGGGGTCAGGTCAGCCATCGCAGGGGGGCCTCGGGACAGGCTTCGGAGAAGCAGGCCCAAAGAGCACGAAATTTGTCGATTTTTTCTGTGAAAAGGTGCGGACTTGACCAGCCAGAATTTGTGCGACTCGAACGAAGCTGGACTGGTCAAACGGAGGTGCCTTGTCCTGGGCAATTAATTCTCAACGATTATGGAATGGACAAGACCTTGAAACTTGCAGGCGAAGCCCTTCCCAAGACACAATCCGTCGTTTTCGACCAAACATCTCCCACCTGGCGGCGATAAATGGCACATAGGAGAAATTTTTCAAGCGTTCGATTGGTTGTTGGACCATCGGTTGGAAGGTGGGTAGACGACGTCTTTATCCTCCTAGTCTTTGGGCTCCGGACATTGAACCCTAGCTTCCGACTTCCGCAGCATGCTACCGTTGGAAGCGTACCAAGCTGCCAGGAATGGAGGGAGGATCTTGCACGGGCACTTTGTGATGGATACGCTGTGAAACTCCTAATCGTCAGGACTTGACAATGGACAGAAATTATGCTCTAGTGTAGACACGATGCCTTGTTTGACTTGTAGAAAAGACTTCACAGCAATGGTTTGTTGGCAGAGCAACCCATTTACCGTGGACCTGCGAAACTCTACAACTCCGACACTCTCCGACACGAAACGACTTGCCAAAGTTTGTCGGTCAAATCATGAAGAGAGATCACTTTTTCGTCGACCGAAAAATTGAAGTGTTATCATTCCCCCATCGGTTCAAATCATAATCATTGAGGTGACTGTGCGCACTAGTATTGTTCTTGCCGTCCTGTTGGCCTTGCGAGTGTTCTCAGCTGACGCAGGACTACCCGCCGGGGTTGCATTGCCTCCTGGGATGACGAAGGCTGATGCCCAAGCTTTGGCCGCTCAAAATGGTGTGACCATGGGTGCAGAAGGAAAGCCTCAACTTCCCCCGGGGATGAGTCAACAAGAAGCCCTGGATCTGGCACGCCAAAACGGAGCGACGGTTCCCTCGAACTCGGAGAAAACGGCGACAGAGGCGACGCCAGCGACCAATCAAAAAAGCGAAACGGCCAATCCTGATGAGGTACAAACCTCCGTCAAGGACGGAGCGGAAGAACAAAAAGCGGAGGCGACCACTGAAACCCCAGAGGGGGACCAGTTTATCGCCGAGCGAAACTTCCTTGGGAAAAACAAGGGAGCGGCCGCTTTTAGTTCCAGTTCCCTGCGATGGGGACAACAACTTCTACGGCAGGGCAATCCCAGTATTGCCGCGGCCCATGTTGGTGCGGTAGGCCCTCAATATGCCTTAGGCCCCGGCGACGAAATCATCATCACCCTTTGGGGACAACGAGAAGCCAGGTATGTCCTTGAGCTCGATCGCAGCGGCCAAGTTGCGATCGAATTAGCCGGGATCATTAGTCTGAATGGTCAAAGCTTGAAAAGCGCTGAAGAATTGCTGCTCAAACGTTTGGCACATGTCTATTCTGGACTTTCTGACGGCTCCACCAAGATGGACGTGACGCTGGGAAAACTCAAGCAAATCCGTGTTTTTGTGGTTGGCGATGTGGTGAACATGGGCAGCTATATGCTGTCAGGAAATACATCCGTCCTTACCGCGCTGATGTTGGCAAAAGGCCCGACCTCCCTTGGTTCGGAACGCCGGATCGAAATTCATCGTGGGAACACAGTCGTCAACATCGATCTTTACGACTATTTGGCGCACGGCCGTCGCCCGGATCGTGATAATTTGCAAGACGGTGACGTAATTCGGATCCCAAAGGTGGGCAAAGTTGTTCGCGTCCTAGGAGATGTTGGACGCCCGGGATATTACGAGCTCACCGCTGAGGAAACGATCAAGGATTTACTTCAATATGCAGGTGGCACCAATCCAACGGTGGCACACCGTCCCTTATTGGTTTCGCGATTGTTTTCAGATGGTAGAAGGGACGCGATCCAGATTCCATTCCCGTCATCAGGAATAGAGAACGCTGCCTTACAAGACCGAGATGAAGTCACTTTTTTCCGGGGAAATGATCCAAGCAAAGCTACGGTCGCCATCGATGGTGACGTAAAATTTCCCGGTTCCTACCCGTGGACACTTGGTATGTCCATAGACAGCTTGATTGAACTTTCTGGGGGAGTCAATCCAACCGCCGTGCCAGGATTGGCCTATCTTCAAAGAACAAAAAATGATGGATCGATCATCTTCAGTCGCGAAAATCTCGATTCCACGATTGGAAGCAATACGCCCTTGCTCCCCATGGATAGGGTTTCGATCCCCAACCGATCAAAATTCCTTCATTCGGCCGATCTCGAAATCGGCGGTGGCGTTCGAAAACCCCAATCCATAATTTTTCGCCCCGGGATGACCCTTCGCGACTTAATCTCCCTTGCGGGAGGGCCGAAAAAAGTCACGGGCCCCAAAGGGATCAATGAC
>CAIKAA010000169.1 GCA_903825275.1 uncultured Fibrobacterota bacterium
AGCTCGACCAGATGAAGCCCGATGGTTTCGCGGCCAGGTGCCTCCAAGACTGATTGCACGATACCGAACGGAACCGCTGTGAGGCGGGTCTCAAATTGAATTGCCGAGGATCGGCACCCGATTGTTTCGCCAGCCCCGTTACCCCAACGGGGCTGTCTCGGGAAGTGCCAAAAGCACATCCCGTTTGATCCCCTCCCTAGGAGTCCTTGATGGAAATCATCGAAATCCCCGATCGTCTCGAAGTGCCGATCGAAACGCTACCTCTGGAAACGGGGGATCGTTGTGCGTCTGGTTCGGTTCCCGAGACGCGAGGCCCCAACACCCCACTGGTGGAAGTCCGCGTCCGAATCCTTCGCCGATTCCTGAAATCGACCAAGTTTGTCTGAGGCGAACTCGTTTGGAGTCGGTGCAAGTTCTACCCCATCCTCGCCAAACGGGCTTTCCATCTCTACGGGTCTCGGAAGTTGGCTTCATAGAGCCAAAATTGCTGGCCAGAAAAGACTCCACGGTCTGCTGTGGGGTGGTTTATTTAATTGCATTTTTCTGGTCGGCAACGAACGACACGGATGAGTGGAGGAGAACCCATGAAGATCTTGATGATTGGCGGCACCGGGAACATCAGCTCGGCGAGTTCAGATCTGATTTTGAAGCGCGGGATGGATCTGACCATTCTGAACCGCTCGGTCTCGACCATGTTCCCGGTCCCTGCCGGGGCTCACCATCTGGTGGGAGACATCCGCGCGGAAGACGGCAAACTTGCCCAAGCTCTGGAGGGACAACACTTCGACGCCGTGGTGGATTGGGTGGCCTTCACGCCCCAAGACATCGAGAGAAGCATTCGCCTCTTTCGCGGAAAGACCGACCAGTTCGTCTTTATCAGCTCGGCCAGTGCTTACCAAAAGCCGCCTCGGCACCACATCATCACCGAAGAGACTCCGCTTGAAAATCCATTTTGGGAATACTCGCGCAACAAGATCGCGATCGAAGATCTGTTGAACCGCGAGTACCGCGAGAATGGATTGCCCATCACGATTGTGCGTCCTTCCCTGACCTACGGACCGGCGCAAATCCCCTTGTGCGGCGGAAGTTGGCAAAAGCCGTACACGGTGATTGACCGCATTCGCAAGGGAAAGAAGATCATCATTCCCGGCGATGGCACTTCGCTGTGGACCGTGACTTGGAATGGCGATTTCGCCAAAGGGCTGGTTGGATTGCTCGGAAAGCGCGAAGCGGTGGGGGAAACCTTCCACATCACTTCCGACGAGGTGTTGACTTGGAACCAGATCTTTGCGGAAGTCGGCAGGGTATTGGGGAAAGAGTTGGACATCGTCCACATCGCCGCCGATCTGATTGCTGCCTACGACAACGACGCGGTGGGCAGCTTGATCGGCGACAAGATCAACAGCGCGATTTTCGACAACAGCAAGATCAAGCGGTTCGTGCCCGATTTTAAATGCGACGTTCCCTGGTCCGAAGGCGTTCGCCGCGCCATCGCTTGGCACGACGCCGACCCCAGCCGGATGGCCATCGACCAAGGGATGAACGCGACTTGGGACAAAATCCTGACCAACTACGCGCGGGCGTATCCGCAAGCCTAGACCAAGGACGAATTTGACCCCTCGGCGTTTCTTTCCGGCATTAGGTTCATTCCAACCCGCGAAGGTGGCTCCAAGGTTGGGGGCCGGTTCGCGATCAGGAGTGACCATGCCCCCAGGGAACGGATCGGGTTCGAGACAAATTTTGGAGAGTCATCCCCAAAGGACCCTAGTCGGAAAATCCTTTTTGCTCTTGTGTCTATGGGCTTTTGGGGTGCAATCCGCCGTGGTGAATCCGGATCCCAACAGTCGACTGAAAAACAAAAAGGTTTTGGTTTTGACGGGGGGCGACGTGATGGACCACGGGCCAGCCCGGGACGCCACCCTCGCGAACCTCCAGGCCTTGGCCACCAAAATTCCTTTCACTCTGGTGGCGGGAAATCCCCTAGCCTTGACCGACGCCAGCCTAGCCAATTCCGACATCATCGTGTTCAATTATTTCTTCCAATCCGAAGTCGCCTCGGTCTTTCCAGATTCGTCCAAAGCAGCCTTCCAGCGGTGGCTGAAAAAGTCCGGACATGGCTGGGTGGGATACCACACTTCAGGAGCCAACGAATACGCCAAGGCCGAATGGATCTGGTTCCAGGACAATGTCACCGGAATGCGGTACTCCCTGCACGCCTCAGGAACTCCCCAAGCCAAGATCACCAAGACCACCGACACGAAGATTTTAACGAGTCCGATCATGAGTGGTTTGCCTGCCGAGTACAGCGCCCAAGACGAATGGTACGACTACCAAACCGATTCCAAACTGTTCAGCGATGGCAGCAAGGTCATGTACTACCTGAGCGATGCCGCCACCATGACGCCTCCTCGTCTGCCCAATCCGATCCATCCGGTAGCTTGGTTTCGCGAAGACACCAACAAGGTGCGGTATTTCTTCACCCCGATGGGACACACCTTGGCCACCGCCAGTTCCGATTGGTTCCAAAGCGTTTTGTTGAGGGCCCTGGAGTACGTCAGCGGCGACCCGACCTTGGGCACTCTCGCCTCGCCGACCAGTTTCCATCGGTTCTCCACAGCGTCAGCCCGGTTTTGCAGCGGCTCCACTCTGGATCGCCCCGAATCCCACCACACCGCCTGGACCCCCGATGGCCGTCACCGGAAAATCTTTTCTGGGGAAGCAAACGACAGGGCAACCTCCTTCGGTCATTCGGGAGTTTTCCTGTTCACCAGCGATTCCTCTGCCTCGGATCTTCGATAGGCAGAGTCCGATTCATTCGGATTCCGTGGGGGAGACTTCCCGCAAGTGCGTGACGTAACAAAAACTGTCTAGATGCAGTTGGCGAATAATCCGCACCGTCTTCCCACCCAGCGCAGATTCTCGCTCTTAACCCACGCATCCCTAATTCCGCCCGCCCGCCGCACCTAGCTTCGTCTCAACCCTAAACGATGGGCGCACATCCCCGCCGTCTTGGGCGCCAGCCCAAGCAGGCGGGATTTCCGCCTCACCCCGCCGACCTGCGTCGTCGCCCCTCTCCGCGGACAAGTCGCCCCACTCTGTCGCCGGACACCCAAAGTGATTCGCGTCCGGACACATATGGAGCGCCCAAAGTGATTCGCATCGGAGGTTGACAAGGGATCCAAGGTGCAGGTAGCACCTTCCCTATGGGAAACAACCTTCAAATGGACAAACAAGAG
>CAIKAA010000170.1 GCA_903825275.1 uncultured Fibrobacterota bacterium
CCTTCAGGCGCTCTGAAGGGCGATCTCGCCAAGCCACCCCAACTGGCCGCTTTCAACCGAATTCAGGGTGGCCGGATTGAGCCGAATCGGGTGGCCGCTTTCAGCCGAATCGCCTGGCCGGATTGAGCCGAATTTTGCACTTTGCAGCCGATCGCAGGGCGAATCGCTATTTACGGATAGGCTCTTAGGCCGCATTGGCACTTTAGATCCAGCGCGACGTTGTTGGACCACTCGCTCCTTTTTGGCGCTCGCAAATCGCTCCTAGTGAATCCAGAGGGCAGAAGCCTCAGCGATGCACATGGGTCACACCATTTGCCCAGCGAGGCCTCTGATCGGTTGGCAATGACCTAAGCCCACCCCTTCTCACCACGCCCACCCCGGACTTCAGCGCAATCCGCGAGCCTTGTAGAGGGGAAGCACCAGATAGGTGTACAGGAGGCAACCGACGCAAAAACCGAAGACGGAGTCCAAGATCGCGAAGACGGTTAGCATGCCGGCGACGACCAGGCTGGCCGTGGGAGCAACCGGGAAAAGGAGTGCGCTGGAAGTCGCGCAAAGAAAACCCACACGTGAAGCGAAGAGCTTTGGCGCCTTGCCCACGTACTTTTTCGGCACCCCGGCAATCGCCAGCAACTTGGTGGCGAGAAAGCTCAAGGGACTCCATCGGGAATCGAAGATGGCCCGGATTCCGTAATCCAATGCCGACACGACCACGAATCCACCGTTGCCCGTGAACAGAAAAGCAACCAGAATTAGGACGTTGAAAAAGACGGTCAAGCGGCTTGCCCAGGAATCGATCTTCTCCGACGAGACAGGGCACACCCCATTGTCGAGAAACATCACTCGGCTCCTTTATTGACAGATTCCGTCAGGCCTGTGTGGGCGACGACATCTTTGATTTGGACCTAATCATAGAAATCACTACGGTGGATTATTTCTTTACGACTTCCCTGATTCCGCCGTGAAGTCTAAGACCGACAAGACGGGCTCCCTTCGAAGAGGATGCAACTCGGTTTTGCCCCAAGCGGGTTTCCGCTCTGGACGAACGACCTCCGCCTCGGTTTCCCATAAGGGAATGCGTGGCATTCTGTCCGGCAAGCACGCGATCAGCCCCTCGCCACCTCCTTCGCCAGCCGATCGAGGTTCTGCTCGTTCGCGGACCTAAGAAACGACTCCATCGACTTCACGAAGACCTTGTTCTCGAAGTCGGCGAGCCACTCCACTCGCGTTCCCGTGCCTTGCGGATGAAACCGAATGTCCAGCACGAAGCGTGGTTCGCAGACGTGGTCGATGCGGACATGTGCGTTGTCTTCGATCTCGGTGAAGACGCTTTCGTTGGGATAGTCCTTCCCGTCGGGGCCATGCATCACAAACGACCACTTCCCACCCGGCACGAATTCGAACGTGTTGAAGGTGTTAGAGAATCCCTCAGGTCCCCACCACCTTGACAAACGAGCCGGGTCGCGATGTGCCGCGAAAACTTCGGCGGGGCTCGCGTCGAGAAGGCGTTCGTTGTGGATGTCCGGCATGGTCCGCTCCTTGGGTTGGTCCAGGAAGCTACAAGAAAAATTCGAAGCATCCATCGCTTCCACCCGCGTGAACGTCTGCCTGCCCCAATTCTCGTGCGGACTCTCAAGGAGATGCGTCCTCCGCAGATGAACCAGCGGCATCGATTGCGTCGACCGAAGTGTGCCCATTTCCCGAAAGCGATGAGGTTGGCTTTGCAAGGGATGCCTTCGGATGGGGTTGCTCCGCTTGGCTCCAACATGCTCACACCGGATTCGCCTTCACGTCGGATTCACACTGCCGTGTAGCAGTCGACAAGCCCTTTGCACCGAAGGTGCCCCGCTGCCAAGTTCAAACCATGGAGGTCGACGGTGCTCAGGGCAAACGGGGTTTTATTTGATCCAGCGGGAATTCGTATCCGATCAGGAATTTGATTCATTCGGCGTTCACAATGTCGTTGTCCCCGTGAAGACCTTTTGGGAAACTGATTGTCCATACATAGTTTCAAAGATCGCTTAATCCACCGTTTTCCTTGTTAGGAACCCTTCATGAATATCCGTTCCACGCACTTTTTCTCCGGATTGCTACTTGCCGTGGGAGTCGCTTGGGCCGCGCTTTCCGGCGTGGTCACCACTCGATCGGGTTTGCCCTTGCCAGGGGTCGAGGTGCGGCAGTTTCCCACCAGCGTTGTGGACACAACCGATCTGGCGGGAGCTTGGTCTTTTCAAACTACCACCATCACCACGTCTCCTGTGGGAAAGGCGGCAAGGATCGAGGGAAAGGACTTGGTGGTCTCTTTGGAAAACGCATCACTAGTGGAAGTCTCGAAGGTCCTGCCGGATGGTCGCCAAAAATTCCTTTTGAAATCCAACTTGGGGCGTGGCGTGCATCGCTTGTCGCTTTCGGGCCTGGGCACCGGCGCGAGCTGTTTGCGGGTGCGGACTGGTGAAGGAATCGTCACGCTGAATGCCTCCTTCGCCAAATCCAGTTCCATTGCATCGGTCTCCAGTGCCGCTCGTTCGAGTGGAGCATCCGATTCCCTGGTGTTTTCAAAGCCGGGTTTCTTTGAGGTGCGCCGTGCAGTCGTTCCCGGAAAGGACACCTTTGTCGTGGTCATGGACTCCCTTCCCGTATCCCCTCCGGTCATGACATTGCTGAATCCGAATGGGGTGACAGGAACTGTCGTGCCGTTCGATTCCTCCTCGATCACGGTCCGTTGGAAGATCCTGGATCCGGCGGGCGTCGTCGACTCGCTGGTCAAGATCAACGGGACGGTGGCGACCAAGGAAAACGACTCGGTGTATCGTTTGAACGTCACGCTCAAGCCAACGGGCGAGGCCACCATCATCACGACCGTCGCCGCAAACACCAAGGGAATGAAGGACACCGTCGTCATTCTTGCCACCTGCCAGAAAGACCAGGTTGCGCCTTCGGCAATCCTGCTGGCCAACGTGCAGAAAAACGTCCCGTTCGACACCCTTTCACAGATGGTTGGTTGGACGGTGACGGACAACGACAGGCTGGCCTCGGTGGCGATCAATGGCACGCCCATTTCAGGGGTGTCCGGTGTTTACGCGACCCGCATCGCGCTATCGGTCGGCACCAACATCGTGAGGCTGGTCGCCCTCGACAGCACGGGGAACCTGAGGAAGGATTCCGTGGTTTTGGTTCGAGCCTTGGATCAGGTTCTCCCCAACATTGTGAGGTCCTCGATTCCCGCCTCTCCGATGATCTATGCGAAGACGGCCACGGTGAGCTTCTCCGTGACCGACAACGACCAGGTAGTTTCGGTCACCATCAACGGCGCGATTGCCACGAAGACAGGAAATGTCTACAGCAGAACCTTGGCCTTGGAGCCCGATCTCAATTCGGTCCTTGTGGTTGCCACCGATCCATCGGGAAACAAGGCGAAAGATTCCCTCGTTCTCAAGACGTACTTGAAGGATCGGGACGGCAATGCCCTGTCGTTTGGGAGGATGCCTGATGGCAAGATATGGACCCGCCAAAATCTGTCTGCCTTGCCGAGTGCTACAAGCGTGGATGCGAACATCAACGCAACTTCCTGCGCCCGCGATACTTGCGAAAAATACGGCCGAACCTATTCCTGGGCGATGTTGATGGATGTGCCTGCCACCTGCGATACCGCCAGCTGTCCGCTGTCCGATTCACTCGCTCACCAAGGACTCTGCCCGGTGGGCTGGCACATTCCCACCGCCGCCAATTGGGACGCTCTGATCAGGGCCTCCGCCTCGGGCCTTTCCGACTCGGTGGGAATGTCCCGGTTGATGTCGACCCCCGCCGAGGGTAAGTGGTTCAGTTACACCCGGGTATCTTGCGGCACCCCCAGCTACACCGAAATCAATTATTCCGGTACCGACAATTTCGGGTTCCAATTGATGCCCGCCTTGGTTGGTGGGGGAGGTGGTGGCTGCGGCGGTTCCGGCAATACCTATGCTCCGTATTTTAGCCCGACGCAGGTGGACAAGCATAATGCAGCCGTTTGGAATGGGGGGCATTTCGACGGCACGTTCAGTTCACAGGACAAGACCCTGCCAAGTCTGTCTCGCTGCGTCATGAACTGATCGGGTGGTTACATTCATCCACCATGATCCCTGTCCTTTGTGTACTTCTGTTGGTATCGCTTCTGGGCGCCGGTCTGGTCGGCTGGTCGCTTTGGGCCGCTAAAAAAAGATTGGCTGAACTCGAGATCTTTGCTGAAAAGGAACGACAGAAACTGACCGAAGCGTTGGTGGAATCCGCGAGGCTCCAGGCGCAACGGGATTCCGCGGTGGATCAGTTGGCTCGCCACCAACAGGGCGAAAAGGGCCGAGACGAGCGTGTCCGAGCCGAGATCGAGAACCTGTCGAACAAGATCTTTGAAGAAAAGTCGGGCAAGTTCAAGGAGATGGGAACCACTGCGATCGCCGACTTGGTGGCCCCGGTGCGCGAAAATTTAGAGAAGCTGCACAAAGCCCTGGCCGAATCCGAGACCAAGGACGCCGTTCGCGAGCAGAGCCTAAAGGAAGCCTTGGAGCGGGTAGGACAGATCAACGCGAGGTTGGGCAGCCAAGCCGACAACCTTGCCAAGGCCTTGCGCAGCGACAACAAGATGACCGGCAACTTTGGGGAAGAAATCCTCGAGCGCCTGTTGGAGGTTTCGGGATTGCAAAGCGGCGTGAATTACGTCGAGCAGGGCGTCGACCTGGATCTCCAGAGCGAAAGCGGCAGCCGACTGATGCCAGATATTGTCATCTTTCTGCCCGAGAACCGGTGCCTGGTGGTCGATTCGAAGATGAGCCTGAAGTCTTGGACCGACGCGCAAACGGACGAGGAGTTGGTTCGGAACGTTGCCTTGGAGGATTTCAGGCGATCGGTGCGAGCCCATGTCGATGGCTTGGCTAACAAGCCCTACACCGAGTCGTTGAATGATTCGGGGAAGGTTTCGATCGACTTCAAATTCCTGTTCATCCCCATCGAAAGCGCGTTCCATGCCGCCTTGCAGTTGGATCGCGGGCTTTACCAATACGCCTTCGAGAAACGAATCATCCTGGTCAGCCCGACCACCCTGCTGGCGGTGCTCACCACGGTGAACCACACCTGGAAACAATTCGAAATCGGGAAAAACGCCGAAGCGATCCGGGATCGCGCCGGAAAACTGTTGGACAAGCTCCACGATTTTTTCTCCTCGATGGAGAAGGTGGGCGAGCAGCTCGGCAAAGCCCAAGAAGCCTACGATACCGCCAGGAAACGATTGACCAGCGGCACCGGAAATCTCGTCCGCCAAGCCACGATCCTCAAGGAGCTGAAGATCGAGTCGGGCAAACCGCTTCCGAAAAGCCTGGAAGCGATGGTCTCGGACGAGGAGGAGGGGTGAGGGGGAAGGGATCTTTTTGGTCTTGGAACGGTAGACGAAGAGGAAAAAACGGGCTTAGAGAATGGATGGCGTCCAGGGCGCCAGTTTGTCAAAGGATCTGCGCAGAGATATGCGAAGGCAAGCAAGGCGATCCCCGTCCAAGCGCTCTGGGAGGTTACAGCCTGATCCGGCAGCCTCGATCTCTAAGATCAAACGATTCGCCCGATCCAGGAGCTCCTCGTAGGAATATGCTCCCGATTTAATTTTCAACAATTCCTCGCGATCATGGCTACGGTTAACCAATAGGCCTTTTCCGGATAGGATTTCCAAAGCCATGTGGAGCAGTCGAAACGTGTGCATCATGTTTTTCGCGTCGTAGTTCTTTCCATTCTCCAAGGCACCGTGGGAGCTTGAGCAGAAACTGTCGACATTGCATTTGCCGCGAACGATGTACGACTTGGCACCCAGCCGATGCCTCGAAAAGGACTCCACCCAGAAATTGAGGAGACCGCTCCTTTCGGGCTGTAAGGTTTTGGGAAGGTTGACGAGTTGGTTCCATACAAGTTAAGCTCAGACTCAGGTGGGAATTCGCCGTCGGAAGGCCCATTTGGATAGTTTACTGGCAGATCCAAAAGAGAATAGACCAAGATGGAAATCTCATGCAAATCGCGATGACCCCATCAAAAGCCAAGCGAAAGAGATCCTCTTGGCCCTGGCCAATTCTTCGGATCGCTTCAATCCTGATCGCTGGATTGCTCCTCGTCTGGTTTGTCGCTATGGAAATCGTTTACCAAGTGCAGGTGGGGGAGATTGCTTCTCGGATCGTGGCACCCCGGCGAAACTTGCCTCAGCCCTTTTCGCAAGTCGCCTGGGTGGCCCTAGGCGAAACAGGAAAGATCGAACAGACACCTTCCTTTCTTGGCTGGCTGCCGATGGCTTTTTTCGGCCCGTTGGTTTTCCATTCCAAACACTTGTCCTTTGGCGATGGATTCCAAGCATCGTACTACGCTCAACGAGTTTGTTCTTCCCAGCAGGGTAACGCTCATTGGAAACGACTCTTGGCCACCATTTGGATCACACGCCATTGGAGCGCCGAAATGGCGATTTCAGGCGCCATGGATTCGGTCTATTACGGCTGTTCGGCAAGGAGCCTGGAAGATGCTGCAAGCCTCTACTTCGCAAAATCTCTAGACTCCCTGAACATCTCGGAATGCGTGGCGTTAATGACGATGCGGCAAAGGCCATATCCCTTCCCTTTGAAACGCTCGGATAAATTTTGGAAAGAGTACAACCGACTCTTCGATCAGGTTGTCGCCAATTGGCCCCAATTCCAATCCGCCCGCCGAACCCTGCCACACTTCGCGATTGATTCCTGCCCGCCTCTTCGGGACGATGCATTTCCTCAAGTGAAGACCGTTGTCGAGGGTCTTCCCGTTCAAATAGAAGCTCTTCGGATTTGATTCCCCGAAGCTTGCTGTGGACCTGTTTTCTCTAGTTGGATCGCCCCCAAAACAAATACCTTTTGGCGATGTCCATCAAATCTCCGGTTGTCCTTGGTTCCTTAGGCCTTTTCTTCCTGGCAGGATGCGCTCGGCGATCGATGAGCGGACCAGAGGATTTCAGTAAAGTTGCTTCGCCCTCCTTCGTGGCCAGCGGCAGGCTCGAAACGGGACGGACGGCAAGCCCTCCTCGAGTGAAAGCGTCGGGTCTCCAAGCCGGAGTTTCGGACGACAACAAGCAGTTCCCGGCCTATTTGGATTTTGTGAAATCCAGTACGCCGATCACCAAAACTTTTAACACTCGAGTTCAGGAACGCATTCGGATCCAAATCCTCGACTCGGCTTCCCAGGGCTTGGCCAACGCGCAGATCAAAGTGTTTGAAGGAACCCAGCTGCGCGAGGAATTGGTCACCCTATCCGATGGTTCCACCTACCTCTTTCCACGATGGCTCGATTCTACGGGAAGCTTGCCGGGCCTTCGCCTGGAAATCTCCCATCCTCTGGGGCACGCCGTTTACGAACTTGCACCGGATGGCCCTCGAAATTTGGAAATCCACTTGAAGGGATTGCGTCAAATTCCGTCACCACTGGTTGTCGATCTTCTGTTTGTTTTGGACGTGACGGGATCGATGCAACAGCAGATCGACCAGCTGAAAAACGCCATCTCCATCTTGCAATTGAACCTGACGACTCTTCCTACGGCCTTGCGTTTGCGGTTTGGACTGGTCCAATACCGCGACCTCGGCGACGATTTCAAGGCACGCACCACCGCATTCACGGAAGATGCCGAAGCGTTTTCACGTCTTCTATCTCAAGTAAGAGCCGACGGCGGGGGCGACCAACCGGAAGACCTCCAAACCGCATTAGATAGTGCGCTCCACGCGATGGATTGGAACAAGGATGGCTTGCGATTGGGTTTCGTGGTCACCGACGCTCCGGCCCATCTCGATTATGGACAG
The DNA here is from genome assembly GCA_903825275.1 of uncultured Fibrobacterota bacterium. GTDB lineage: Bacteria > Fibrobacterota > Fibrobacteria > UBA5070 > UBA5070 > UBA5070. The sequence goes on from CAIKAA010000170.1 coordinate 7,818, forward strand.
AAATTCACCTATGTGGAAGCCGCGCATTTGGCCCGCCAAAAGGGAATCAAGTTCCACACGGTCGGTTGCGGCAGCCTTCCCTTGGCCGGAGAAGTGATCTTGCGGCAAATCGCCCAAGCGACCGGCGGGAAATACGTTTTCCTGACCCAAAAAGGGGAGCATGGAGAGAGCGACGGCGGCGCTCCCGGATCCGTCAGTCACCACACCGGAAGCAATTGGGTGGCCGAGAAATTGGAGACCGCCTTGTTGCGACTTTCCCGCGAAGAAATCAACCATCAATTTGCTGTGTCGGAAATTGACAGCTTGGACTGGTTCGAAGCCCATTCCAGCGCGACCCAATCGCGCGACACGGTTGTGTCCAACTTGTTCCAACAAGCCTTCCAGGAGTTGCGCGACTTCAGTTCGATGCCGTTGTCCGATACCCTGCGTTTGGCCATTTTGCCCACCAGTGCGGCCGATTCGAGCCTGCGGCCCCAAGCCGCGTGGCTCGGTCAGATTTTGACCATCGAGGCTTCTCATAGCCTTCGAATGCGGATTGTCGATCGCGGCAATTTGGGCGATGTTCTACGCGAACAAGCCCTGCAGGCCAGCGGCGCCATCGCTCCTAAAACGGTGACCGGAACCGGTCAACTCCTGGGTGCCGATCTCTTGTTGATCTCGGGTTTGCACCAACGCGCCGGCTACCAGGAACTTGTCCTCAAGTTGTTGCGGACCAGCACAGGTGAGCTGCTTTCGGCAACCCGCGCGAGATTGGACCCGAGCTTAACCGGGCCCTAGTCCGAGCGGTTCCAAACCCCTAGTACCAGGCCTCCCAGCCCATTTCCAGGCGGAAGTCATCGCGGCCAGCGGGGAGGTGGACCCAGCGCTCGGCGAAGCGGACGGAGCGGGAATTGTCGAAGTCCCAGCTGGTGCGAAAGGTTTGGTCCCATCCCGTGGCGTCGTCGCCGCTTTGGGAAGGGTGCAAGACCAAACTTCCATCGAGCGCACATTCCAACTTGTGCATGAAGCCCCAAATGCTGCCGCCCCCCTGGATCCGGTGGGTTTGGTTCTGCTCGGTCTTCACGGTGTCGTTGGGAATCCCCTGGCTTGCCAGCATGTAGCCCGTGCGCCATTCCAGGTCGCGGGAAGGGCGCCAGCGCAAGCTTGCGTCCAGGGAGTGGTTTTGGACGATGGTTTGGTAGGAACGCGTCGTGAATTGGCTGTCGACCCGGCGGGTGGTATCGGTCCCCATTGTGTTGATCTGGATGCGCGAAAGATTTTCGAAGTAGCCGTAACCGGTCCGCCAAAACAAATTGCCGTTTTCTGTCAAGCGCACCGTTCCAAACAAACCGCCACCCGCATTCCACGCTTCGTTTCGGGTTTCGGTGCCGCCGCCGCTGTTTTGGGCCCCTGACTCGGCATGCCAGCTGACGGGGTTGGCCGTCGGGGTCCATGCCAGGTTGGCGTTGACACTATGGGTGGGAATCGAAGACCCCAAGGCGGGATGGGCGTCCACTTCGCTTCCGGAAACCGCCAACAACAAGGCGTCGTGGGCCAATGCCGAGGTGGTGCTCCATTCCCATCCGGTTCGCGGGCTTTCCTGCACGGAGCGGGCAAAGGATTGGAACTCGGTGCCAACATGGATCCAACGCGAATCCAGCCGCATCCGGCCCCAGTCTGCCAAAGGAAAGAGAAAGCGTCCTCCAGTTCGCAAGGCCAAGTTCTCCCAAATGAATGCGTTCTTTCCCTCGGATTCGGAAGCCAAGAGCTCGGCGCCACGGGTGGAATAGTTGATGGTCATCCAATCGTCCAAAGGGCTTGAGATTTTGGAACGGATCGAGTCGTTGGGGGAATCGGAAAGGCTTCCCAGGCGGATGTCGTCGGTGGTCAGGCTCATAGCGGAATTCAGGTAGGCTTCAAACCGGTTCTTCCAGAGTCTTGTGACAAAATCTGCCCCGACCGCCATGTTCTCGCGAGGACTCGCTCCTCCCAATCGGTCGTGGAGGGGCATATCGACCTCTTCGATCAAGTCCTTGGAATGGAGGATCGTGAAATTCAAACCGACCGGTGTTCCGTCCCCGATTCCCAGGTGGGCGACCTGGATGGATCGCCCCAATTGGGAAGGAGAGGTGTCCACCGAATTGGCAAAATAGAGGACCTGGGGATCGATCGTGGATCGCAGCGATCCAACGGCCAGATCCGCTCGCAGCAAGGGATTGGCGTCTTTCACGAAAATCAGTCCAACTCCCGCGCCACGGATCCGGGTGCCATCCATGAGAAGCTGGCTCCAGGCGGGGTATTGGTCGCCCAGGTGGCCTTCGACCCAATCGCTCCAGTAGAGATCGGCCCCCCATCGAGAGGGGCTGGGTGCATGGGTCCAGGTCTCGGAAGCGTCGGTGGTGCCGCGCAATTTCAACCGAAACATTCCTTGTTGCAGGTTGTAGACCATGGCGGCGTTGCCAGACAGAAATTGGTCAAACGGTTCCATGGCCGGACCAGCACCCAATCGGCCATTGGGAAGGGGTTTCAGCGATTGGATCAACTGCAAATCGTTTTGCGCCACCCCGAATTTCAAACCGAAATTGGCGCTGAGGTACAGATCCTGGATGACTCTTTGGGTGGACGCAGTCGGTGCTTGGCTTGCTTTCGGCGAGGCCCCCACCTCGAACGTCGTGCTGCGCCGGGAGACGAGGTGTCCCGAGGCATCGAAACCTTGGGCTTCCAACACCCAAGCGCCGGGCTTGAGGGGGCCCGTCTGGGCTTGGAAAAAACCTTCGAATTGAATCGTGCCATCGGCGGATCCCGAATCGGGCCCCGTCCAATGAAACAAGACCTGGCGAATGCTGGAGTCCGTCTCGACAAGCAGTCCTCCGCCTTCCGACGGAATCGATTCGCCGGGCAAAGGAAGTTGGAATTCGAGCCTTGCCGAGGTGGATGGAGGTAGGGTCGAGGGGAGCGCCTCGGCGGCCTGGATCGCCGAGACAAAAAATGTCAAGCCAATTTCCAAGAGGAGGAAGAAGGGTCGCATGAACATTCCTCAGTGCCCGCGTTTCACGCCGATGACCAGCGTGGAGGCCTTGCCAGAAACCGGATCCAAAAACGGCACCTCGATTTGGGTGGTCGTGGAGGACGGATCGATCTGGGGAAGATTGACTTCCATTTTCGCCATCGAGGAGTCGGGCGAGACCGGTTTGATGTCGGCGAGTCCCTCGTAACCGGAAACCTGGCTTTGTCCGGTCGTGAGCGTCTGGTGGTCTCCCGTGGTCTGGTTGCAAACTTGGACTTTGCCGTTCAACACGTCGACACGAGCCTGTCCATCGGTTCCGGTCGACATTCCGAATTGCCCCGATTGGGCTGTGGTCACGGTGTTTTCCGTCTGGGCGCGGGTCCCCGCGCTGCCTTTGGGAACAAAGATGGCCACCCCGCCTCCGAGCACGGCCAGATCGGGGACGCTGCCGGATTCTGGGGAAGTGCGAACATCCAATTCCACCAAGCTGGAAGGCTTGATGTCGACCAAGGTCTTGTCGGCCAAAAATCGCAGCAAAACCTTGCCGTCGGCTTCGGTCTTGATCTGCCAATTTTTGGAAACCACGTCGCCGGATTTGATCGGCACCAGGGCGTTGGCGGGACCGGCTTGGGCATGGCCGTGGACTCGAACCACGGCGGCCAGAGGAATCTCTTTGGAACCCAGAGCAGAAAGGAGCCATACTAGAGAGAGGACGAGATTCATGGGTGGGTCTCGGCGCCGGTCACGGTGGCGCGCCCTTCCAAAATATCCCGGACCAAAGTTTGGAAATCCCCCCGCGTGACGGGTGTGGATCCAATTCGCAAGCCGTTGGGGTCGGGAAGAGAGGTGCGCAAAAGCGGTTCCAGGATGGGGCGGTACGAGCCGATGATGAGGGACAGGGATTGAAGAATTTCAAGTTGTTCCGGGGTCGGATGGGGTGGGTCCGAGCCGGGTGGAAGGGACACCCCCATGGTGGCGCCTGCTTGGGGGGCATCGGCATTCCCCGAAGTGGATCCCATGGAGGAGCCGTTTGCTTGGGGAATGGAAAATCCGTACACGTCAGAGGGAAGCCAATCGGTCGCCAAGCCCTTCAACAATCCATCAACCCTCCAAGCGTAGCGTTTGCCTGGCTCCAGCGGGGCCCAGTCGCCGCTCCAGACCACCGGAGATTGACTCACTTTGACGGTGTGCAACGGCGACCCATCCAGCGCTTCTCCCAAGGCTTGGTTGGGCCGAACTTCCCAAATGGAGAGCCGGTAGGCGGACTCGCCCCCCAAATTCACGCCATCCAGGTTGCCGGCAAACAGGAAGGTGGGAGTGGAAGTGGAATTCGGGGGGAAGGATTCGGTCGCCGGGGATCCCGGAAATAAAAGCGTGGGAGGTTTGGTGGGCTGGTAACTGCCCATAAAGTGGCGTTGGGGATCGGCTACCCCGGAATACACAGCCAAATTGGTGGCTTGGGTCAGGTCTTCCAGGGGCGCTCCGGAGGAAGCGGGGCACAACAGGGCGACATTCATGTAGATGGCACCCGGCGGGAGAAAACCTTCCCGGGAAAGCATTTGCTTGAAGGGAGAATTTTCTGGCTGGATGCCGCTGGCCTGGTAGGGCTCCAATTCCAGTTCCGAAGAAGTTCTCACCCAGCTGGACCCACCGGGAAGGGTGATGTTGCGGCAGATCATTCGTTGGATCCAGCAGCCCTCGCCGCCTTGGGAAGGCAATGGATCGTGGCACGAGCTGCGGATGCGCGCATCCGAGGGGATGGCTTTGAGTTCGAACAAGATCCGAAAGGTCTGGGGCTTGCTGTCGGAATTTGTCACCACCACCGTCACCAGATTGGTCGTCGGTTGGCCGGTGCTCGTGAACAGCGAAGCCATGCTCAATTGGGTGAAGGTGCCCGAACTCAGCAACGGGGCGTTTGCCGACAGTTGCAATTTCCCGTTGGCGTTGCAGGACCCAGAAGTTCCCAGCGGCCGTCCCTCGGTGATTTGAGAGAGGGACAGGGACGCGACCAAGAGGCAAAGAAGTTGGAGTTTCATCGGACCTCGCAGATTCGGAAGGATCGAATCATGAAGGTAACTGTATCATTCGCCAACGCGAACGAAAGCGATGGCCCGATCAAGGGCTCGCTTACTCGGTTATCGGCGCTCCCAGCAGCTCGGCCAACACGGTTCCAAAGCTTTCTTCCCAGCTTTCGGCAGACGGTGCCAAATGGTTGTAGCCCAAATAGGCGATCACGGAGGATTTGGAATGGGTCTTGAGGGCTTCGAGGGTGGCCGTGCGGACTTGGTCGGCGGACAGCGCGGGCAATTCGATGTCATCCGACAGTTCGCCATCGGTGTGAGAAATCTTCCAAGCGTCCAACAGCTCGATCATCAAGGGGCGGCCTTTGCGCAGGAACCAGACCTGCAAGGCCTGCATGGCGGCATTTTCCATGGCGGGCTGACCCAAGCTGGTCAAAAACAAATTGATCCGCTCGGGGCGTCCCAAGGTGCCGATGGTCTGAGGGCGCATCTTGCGCAAGGAAGCGATGGTTCCCAAGGCCTCGTGGGCGGCGGGTTTGGCCTCTTTGTCGGTGAGCAGAGTTTCCACGACTTCTTTGCGGAAGTCGGGGCCTAGGGTGTGTCCCAATAGTTGCCGGAAGTTCTTGGGAAGATGGTTTTCAGTCATGACGGACCTTTGGAGGGGTTTTTTGATATGAAAAGAGCGCTCGGTGGATCCGAGTCGCCCCTTGTGGCCTCAATGACCTCTTATTCTACGACAGGAAGCTCAACTTCTTCTTCATCCGCCTTCATCAAGCTGGGATGGAAATTCTGCTGACGGGCTTCACGCGTGTGACCCAATCCAAGGACCAGAGCACATTCCATGCAGTAGCCGGTGTCACGGTCGACCATGTAGCCTGGTTCGACGGGATTGATGCAACACTTGGTACAGACTTGCTCCCGCTGGACCTTGCGATTGGTCATGCGGACCGTGAGAAGCTCGCGTTCAATCCGTGCGATCAGCTCGTCATGGCTTTCTTCGCCTTTGGGCTTTCGCAGGGTCGACACCACATTCTGAGGCGCCTTGTTTTTGCGACTGGCCGGAGATCCGACGACCACTTCTTGGAAAAACGGACCCTTGAACAGGTCTGTCGGCGCATTCTTCCCCTTGGCCTTGGCTTCGGGAGCAGGTGCTTTCTCGGAGGCGACCTTGACCGCAGCCACTTTTGCCGGGGCTTTCGCCTTGACCGGTGAGGACTTGTGAGTGGGGACGACCGCCAGCTTTTGAGCGACGGCAGCCTTCTTCTCGGTCTTGGCGACGGGTTTGGCCGAAGCCTTTGCGGGAGCCGCACGACTCGGCGCTTTGGCCTTGGGCAGAGGGGCTTTCGCTGGAATGGCCTTGGCAGGCTTGGGAGCAGTTTTGGAAACGTTTTTGACCGGTGACCCCTTTGGGACAGGCTTGGATGCTGCCTTGGCGGCGGATTTGACCGGGGCCTTGGGCGTGACCTTGGTGGGGCTAGGAGAGCCTTTGGAAACCGATTTTGCCTCGGGCTTGGTGGCCTTGGGTTGTGCCTTCGAAGGTGCGGTTTTTTTCGCCGGAGCTTCTTTGGGGGCCGATTTGGTCGGCTTGGATTTGGCGTTCGCCGCCTTGGGCGCAACCTTCACCGGCGACTTGCTCTTCGAGTCTTTGGAGCTCTTGACAACGACCGCTGCGGGTGGGGCCTTCTTGTCCGGGCCTTTTTTCTTCTTTGACTTGGGCGCCATTCGCACCTAAATGTAATGCGAACCCCCCTCAGTCAGGAGGGGTAGAAACCTTTTCATGGGTTTCCAGGCTCGATTTCTGGCCAGCGAACGGCTAATTGGGCGAAATTAGCGACCTTCCAATTCCAAGAAAGTCCATCTAGTTCCTCGGGATTGCCATACCCCCCTTCCACCAAAATGCAGCGAACCCCGGCATTTTGGGCAACCACGAGGTCGGCGGGGCCATCCCCGATCATCAGCGTCTCGTCCGGGGTGGCTTGGGCCCAGTCCATCAAATGGCGCAAACCCGTGGCGTCGGGTTTCCTTCCCAAATCGGTATCTCCCCCCATCACCTTCCCGATCCAGCGCTCCAGTTTGAAGTGCGAAGCGATACGGTCGGTGGGGGCCTGGGGCTTGTTGGTCAAGACGGCTTGGCGACGAGTGGGTTGATCTTGGTGCCGGGCGGTCAGAAAAGTTTCCACATCCGGAAGCAAGTAGCTGGATTCTGTACAGGTTTGGAGGTAATCTTCGCGGAAGGTGGTCCACACGCGGTCGATTTCGGTTTCCGAAGATCCTGGTCGAACCAACCGGGAGATCAAGATCCGGGCCCCATCGCCGATCGCAGACCGGACGTTTTGGAGGGAAACTCCAGGGTGCCCGTGGTGAACCAAGGCCAGGTTCACGGCAGTGCCCAAATCAGGAAGGGTCTCAAACAAGGTGCCATCGAGGTCATAGACAAGCAATTTGAAGAACATGGACCAAAAGTACCAGCATCGGGGAGCTCAGATTCGTCTGCACGACGTTTCTCCGCTGACCTGGGATTCGTGCGCCGAGTGGATCGACCTCTGTGCCAGCCTTCACCTACCCCCGCTGGATCTATTGGTGGTGCCTCGCCACGAGGGAGGACCGGCAGATCGAGGAGCTGGATTGCCCCGGGATTTCGTCAAGAAACTCCTGAAGTTGAAGGAACAGGGCTGCGGTCTTTGGGTCCACGGATGGACCCATCGGGCGGATGTGGATGAAGCGGAATTCGCGGGGATGGATGCCGTTCGGGTCGCGGACCGGGCTCGTCGGGCGCTTTTGGATTGGAAAGCCGCGGGATTGCCCAAGCCCGACGGCTTTTGTCCTCCCTGCTGGAAAATGACCTCGAGCGCGGTCGGGCGATTGTTCAAGCTCGGTTTCCCCGAAGTCGATTTGCGATTCGGTGTGGCGTCGCCAGGGAAAATGAAATGGTCTCCGGTGCTCTCGAGTTGGGGCGGAGAATCCCGGTTCGCGGGGCTTTGGAACCGGTCCCTCTTGCTCCAGCGACGCATCTTCAGCCCGCTTTCGCTGCGGGTGGCCTTGCACCCGCAGGACCTTTCCGGATCGGCCCGGCGCCCGATGGAGAACGTGCTGGCCAGTCTATTGTAAGCCTGTTCACTTACCTTTCCCCATCTATGCGACTGCCCTCCGAAACCCTCAGAGTCCTCCGTGAACTTGTGCCTGAACCCGTCGAGATCGTCGGCGGAGGTGTGGAAGGCCAGTCCACCGCCCGGTTTTTGCTGGAAGCCGGGTACGAACGGGTGACCTTGCGCGACCGCAATCCCGATGTCGTGGCGCCTACGGGATGCGATCGCCGTTGCGGTCCCGATTACCTCTCTAACTTGCCCAAGTTGGGAACCGTGGTTCGATCGGCGGGAGTCCGTCCGGATGTTGCCCAATTGGCCGCCTTCGAGGAACGAGGCGGACAGATTCTGTCGCAGTTGCCCATCTTCCTTGCGCTCTTCCAGGGCGTGCACCGTGGCCGGGTGGTTGGGGTGACCGGAACTTTTGGCAAAGGAACGATCACCACCTTGCTTTCCGGAATGCTCGATCAGGCCAAAATCCCCCATCTGGTTGGCGGCAACATCGGCACCCCCATGCTCGACCTTTTGTTGCAAGAAGTGTTGCCGGATGCCGCCGTGCTCGAACTTTCTTCCTTCCAGCTCTGCGACCTGGCCGCCCCCAAGATTTTGCCCACTGGGCTTTGTCGCGAGGACTTCAATCCCCGCATTGGCCTGAGCGGACGGGTGACCATCGAGCATTTGGATTGGCATTTGGACCAAATCGAATATTGGAATGCCAAGGCCCGACTTTGCGAAGAACAATCGGACACCGACCATGCCGTGTTTCTTTCCACCGACCCGGGATCGGTGTTCGTGGGGATGGCCGGATCGGGGATCTTGCACTCGGTGGGCGAAGGCGGGGAACTGGCACCGGGCGTCGACGCGATCCGCGATGGGGACGGACAAATTTTATTGCACCGCGACGAGATGAAAGTTCCTGGCGCCTTCCAGCTGGTCAACGCTTCCCTTGCCTGGGTGGCAGCACGCATCTTGGGAGCTTCCGACGAGGCCTGCCGAGCCGGGGCCATCGGCTTCCCTGGTCTCGATCATCGGCTCCAATTCGCGGGCGAAAAAGACGGGATCCGCTACTTCAATGATTCCTACGCGACCCGTCCGGAAGCGACCCTCGCCGCTGTCGAGGCGTTGTCTGACCGCTCGCTGGCCTTGATCTTGGGCGGCAGCGACAAGGGCATCGATTTTTCCGAGCTGGCCCGGGGACTCCGCGCCAGTCGCCACCTGAAATTCGTCGCCCTGATCGGCGCCACTGCGGGTCGGCTGCGCGAGGCGTTGGAAAAATCAGGCCCGCCTCATTTCCTCCTGATCGATTTCCCTCATCTCGCCGAAGCCTTCGACGCTTGCCGCAAGGCGATGACCGGCGGGGGCACCGTTGCCTTGTCGCCCGCTTGCGCGAGTTTCGGACTCTTCAGGAACTACAAGGAGCGCGGCGAGGCATTTTTGGCTCTGACAAAATCTGCCGTGGGGTGATTCCCCTTTGGCCGGCCATCGAGACTCCGCCCTTCCACGAGGGCCGATGGGCAGCCGGGATCAACCCAGCGGGCGGGCGTGCCGGGCCAGTTCGGAAACGTGCCCGAGTTGGACCAAGTGGCGGGTGTCGTGGGTTTGCATCCGCGCCAAGGTTTCGAAAATCGTTTGCTGTCCGCGCTCGGAATGGTTGTTGTGCCGACCCAATTCCTCGTTGGTCAACCGGGTCACCAAAAGGACGAGGTTCCGTCTCAAGGCGTTGAATGCGGCCAGGGTTTCTTCCACCGGCACATCCGAATACCCTTGGGAATCGACCCAGGCGTCCTGGTCGTATGGCGTGACAATTTCTGTCGACTTGGCAAGGGCGGCGCGAACGCGGTAGCTGAAGACGATTTCCGCATCCAACAGGTGACCTGCGATCTCGGCGCAGTTCCAGGCCCCCGCGGAGGGACGCCAAATCCGCTCCCAATGGGACAGGTCGTCAAAGACTTCGGCGAGGCGCGCTGGGGTGCGCGAGATTTCCAGAACCACCTTGGCGGCTCGAGCGGTTGGTTCGAGATGTGGATCCGAGTGAGCTGGCATCGACGGAATATATCCTACCCGATCTGGATTCCAAAGACTTTGCCCTTTTTGCCACCTTTGCCAAGAGGGACGCCTGGTTGCTTGGGGTGCATTTGCAAAATGCGGGGTGCCTTCCGCGGGCGGAATGGTTCTTCTATTTCGCATAGCTGATTTTTCGGGCCCAAAGGGCCCTTATGGGTTTTCGGAGCCTATCGGCTCCGGGGGATTTTCTGGGGGTCCACCCCCAGACCCGGCCCAAGGGGGCTTGCACGAGCCCCCTTGGAGAACCCCACGTGCCAGGGCTGTCGCCCTTGGATCCCAAAGAGCGAAGGACGTGGCAGGGTTGTGGGGGTCTCATCGTCGGCGCGCCCGCCTGCTTGCCTGCGGCAAGACGGCGGGGATTTGGGCACGCTTTGTTTAGGGCAGTGAAGATGGGTGTCGGCGGGGTGAGGCGCTTGAGACCTGCGGACGTGGCAGGGTTGTGGGGGGCTCCATCGTCGGCGCGCCCGCCTGCTTGCCTGTGGCAAGACGGCGGGGATTTGGACACGCGTTGTTTAGGGCAGTGAAGATGGATGTTGGCGGGGTGAGTGGCCACGTCGTTTAGGGTTTTGGCCGAAGGCGCAATTGTAGGGGCGAGGCAAGCCTCGCCCTACTTTGCGCCATCATGATTCGCCCAACATTGGCGTCTTGCACCGTTCGTGGGAAAGGGGTAGCTGCAGGGAGGTTGGATCAGCCTTCTCGGTCGATTTCGAGTTTGGGGCCTTTGGTGGCGGCGACGGCTAGTTTGTCGCAGCGTTCGTTGCCGGCGTTGCCGGCGTGGCCTTCTACCCACTTGAACCAAACTTTTTTGCCGCGCATGGCAGACGTCAACAGTTCCCACAAGTCCACATTCTTCACTTCGCCGCCATCGGCTTTGCGCCAACCGCGTTTCATCCAGCCGTCGACCCACTTTTTTTGGATGGCGTCGACCACGTAGCGCGAATCGGTGTGCAACACCGCGCTGGCACCGGCGGGAACCCGTTCCAAGGCTTCGATGGCTCCGCGCAGTTCCATGCGGTTGTTGGTCGTGTTCTTGTAACCGCGAGAAAATTCTTCTTCCCCCTCGGGGCCGGCGACCACGATCCCAAAGCCTCCGGGTCCGGGATTTCCCGAACAGGCGCCGTCGGCCCACAACAGCCATGTGCCGTCAAATCCGGTCGTAAATGGCTTGGTGGAGCGGCTTGAAGCCGTTTCCTGGCCTGCCGGGGAGGGCGCTTTGGAGGGGGGGGGGCCTCGAAAAGGGAGCTTTGGGCTGGGCGCGGACTGGGAAGTCCCTTGTCCAGGGCGCGAAGGGCCATCTCTTCCAGAGAAAGCCCCAACAAGGAGGATTGGGCCTGGAGGCGTTCCAGGAGGGAGGGCGATAATTCCAATACAAGCTGGATCATGAGTTCGCAAACTTATCTCCGGATGAGCTAATATTCATCCCATGCAGTTTACCGTCGCAAAGTCAGCGCTCTTAGAAGCACTGCAGATCTGCTCGAGCGCAGTGCCAGGAAAATCCACTCTTCCCATCCTTCAGAACTTCCTTTTGTCGGCCTCCGAAGGTGAACTTCGCGTCACGGCAACGGATCTGGATTTGGGCGTGCGCATCGCCATCGCGGTCGATTTGCGCCAGGCCGGAGACATTGTGGTCCCGGCGCGGTCGCTGGTCGACGTGGTTCGCGAGCTGCCCGATCTGCCGGTCGAATTCACCGTCAAGGATTTTCACTTGGTGTTGCGTTCCGAAGGTGGCTTCACTTGCCGTTTGGCGGGCGTCGATGCCACCGAATTCCCCGCCCTTCCGGTCTTGGAAGGCGAAGACGGATTCCTGGTGGGCGCCGGTGCCTTGCGGCGCTTGTCGGAACGGACGCTTTTCGCCGTCTCGACCGACCAAACCCGTTTGGCCCTCAATGGCATCTTGTGGGAACCTGGCCAAGGCAAAATGGCCATGGTCGCCACCGACGGCCACCGTATGGGCTATGCCACGGCAGCCACCGAGTCCCAAAGCCTGACCCATGGCGTCATTCTTCCGCCCAAGGCCATCACCCAGGTGTTGCGCGTGGCGGTGGGCGAAGAGACCCAGGTAGAAGTCCACTTGGCCGATGGTTCGGCGCGGTTCCGCTGCGGCGTGGTCGAGATCTTCACCAAGCTGATCGAAGGGCCTTACCCGAACTATTCCCAAGTGGTTCCCAAGGCAAGCTCGCGCATCGCCACGATCCACCGCGAAGATCTTGCGTCCATCGTGCGTCGTGTGGCCACTTTGGCCAATCGCAATACCCGGCAGATCCGTTTGGCCTTTGCGCCCGGTCGGTTGGAAATTTCCACCCAGAACTTGGATTTGGGCGGCGAAGGCCGTGATTCGATGCCGGTGGACTACCAGGGCGATGCCTTTGACATTGGCTTCAACGCGACCTACCTCACCGAAATCCTGAAGCTGGTCGACGCACCCCAAGTGCGGTTGAAGATGAACCAACCCACCCAGGCTTGCGTGTTGGAGGCTGCCACCGACGCTCCTGATGCCTTCTTCATCCTGATGCCTCTGCGTCTGGGCGACTGAGGATATACGTGCTAGTCCGGAGGCTCACCCTCCAGGACTTCCGTTCCTGGCACGCGGTCCAAATGGAAGCCCATTCCGGAGCCAATCTTTTGTTGGGCTCCAACGGGGTGGGGAAAAGCAATCTGCTCGAAGCCATCCATGTGTGTGCCTTGGGGTTTTCTCCGCGGTCGCGCAGCGAAAAAGATTTGGTGCGTTGGGGAAGCGATCGCTTTTTTGCCCGCATCGAGGCCTCCCAAGGCGACCTCCCGATCGAACTGGCGGCGTCTTGCGATTTGGCGGGCCGTAAGGAAATCCGGGTCGATGGAGTGGTGGGAAGACTTTTTTCCAAGCTGGTGGGGCATCTCACCGTGGTGGGGCTCTATCCCGAAGACCTCCAGTTCATCCGCGGCGGACCCGAACAGCGGCGGTCGTTTCTGGACGCCTTGGTCTGCCAAAACGACCCCGCGATGGTCGAGGTTTTGCGTGATTACGCCCGGGTGGTGAAGCAGCGCAATGCCGCGCTCAAGGAGCCCGACAAGTTCGATGGGGATGTGCGCGAGGTGTTGGACAGCCAAATGCTGGAGCTGGCGCGACCCATTCTGGAACGGCGCATGGACATCCTCGACGACTTGTCTCCGCGCGTGGGGCGGCTTCACTCCCAGCTTTCGGGGGGGACGGAAAGCGTGGGGATTTGGTACCGCGGCTCCTACGGCGACCAAGATCTTCCGCGCCGTGGACAAGAATTGTCTGCTTGTTTGGAGGCCCGGAAAAAGCGCTTGGCGAACGCCGAATCCCAGGCCCAATCGACCTTGTTCGGCCCCCATCGCGACGATGTCACGGTGCTGTTGGAAGGCAGACCGGCGCGCGAAACCGCCAGCCAAGGCCAAGCGCGCTCGCTGGCGATCGGCTTGCGGTTGGCGTCCGCCGAGCTGTTGGCCGAAGACAAAAATCGTCGCCCCGTGCTGTTGCTGGACGACGTGTTCGCCGAGTTGGACGGCCCTCGTCGCAAGCGCCTGGCTGCCATGCTTCCCCACGACGGGCAATCCTTTCTTTGCTCTCCGCACCGCGCCGACCTTCCCTTTGAAGTCGACCGCACCTTCCTGTTGGAAGCGGGCACGGTCCGGGAGACGATGGGATGAACCGCTTTGGCCGACCTGACCCCAGACCCAATCCCGAGCATTGGGTCACGGGTCGCGAATTGGATCGCGGTCGCGTCAAGGAACGCGCCAAGCACAAGGTGGAAGGCGATCCCCAAGACTTGAAAAGCCTGTTGGGCAACTACCTCACGCGTTCCAGCCTGGGAACCTCGCTGTTGCCCGCCTCGCCCCAATTTGTGGCGGCATGGCAAAAGGTATCGGGGCCGGTGCTTTCTACTCGTTGCACTCCCCACAAATGGCAGAATGGCGTGCTGTGGGTCTCGGTCCCCGACGCGGGCTGGAAATTCGAACTGCGCTGGAAGCTTGCCGAACTCGCCGCCGGACTTCGCAGCGAAGGATTCCCCGTGCGCGAAATCCGGATGGATTAGCCGTTTAGATCAATCCCAGTCCAAGGCGCCTTTGCGCCAAAGGTACAGGTAGACGGATTCCAACAGGACCAAGAAGGCGAGGAAGACCCACAGCATGTCCCAGCCGCCCTTCAAAAACCGGACCGCCCACGGGTACAAGAAGGCGACTTCGATGTCGAAGGCCAAAAAGATCATGGCGATCAAATAGAAGCGAATGGAAAAACGCTCGTCCGCGCCCCCCACGGTGCTGGACAAGCCGCACTCGTAAGATTCTTCTTTGGACGCGAACGTCTTGCGCGGACGGTGCAAGAACCAATTCGCACCAACCATGAACGAAGGAATCGCGATCCCCAAGAAGAGAAGGACCGTGAGTGGAAAAACGACATCGAAGGTGGTGGGCTGCATGGTTGGTTAAAGATAGGATGACGGTTGCCAATGCGCCATTGTAAGGATCGGGGGCCGTTGTAGGGATCGGGGGCCGTTGTAGGGATCGGGCATGCCCGATCCTTACAACGGCAACGACGGTTATTCCTCGATCGTCGGCCTACGCGACTGGCGCTTGCGCTCGTTCTCGTCCAAGTAGAGTTTGCGGATGCGGATGGATTCGGGGGTCATCTCGACGATTTCGTCGGTGTTGATCCAGCTGATCGCGTCTTCCAGCGTCATGGGGCGAGGTGGCGTGAGCACGACGTTTTCGTCGGTGGCCGTGGTGCGCATGTTCGTGAGCTGCTTGCCCTTCACGAGATTGACGACCAGGTCGTCTTCGCGGCAATGCTCGCCCAAAATCATGCCCGTGTAGACAGCGGTGCCCGGATGGATGAACAGGACACCGCGATCTTGCATCTTGAACATCGCAAAACCGGTGGTGTCGCCTTCTTCCTTCGAAATCATGGCGCCTTCCTTGCGCTCGGCGATTTCGCCCTTGACCGGCTCGTAGCCCTTGAAAAGCGTCTGCATCACCGCATACCCGCGGGTGAGCGACAACAGCTTGGAGCGAACGCCGATCAGACCGCGTGACGGAATGTGGTACACCACGTTGGTGGCGTTGCCATGCGTTTGCATGTGGACCATTTCGCCGCGACGACCGCCCAGTTCCTGGATCACAGGGCCCTGGTGCTCGGTGGGGACGTCGACGGTGAAGACTTCGATCGGTTCGCAGATGACGCCATCGATGTCCTTCAGGACCACCTGAGGCCGGCCTACCGCGAACTCGTAGCCTTCGCGGCGCATCTTTTCGATCAAAATGGACAGGTGCAACACGCCGCGTCCGGCCACCAGAAATTTGGAGGGGTCGGTTTGTTGGGTGACGTGCAAGGCAACGTCGCCCAGTTGCTCGCGACGCAAGCGGTCGCCGATCTGGGTGCTGGTCACAAACCGGCCTTCGCGACCGCAGAAGGGCGAATCGTTGACCTGGAAAATCATGCTGATGGTAGGAGGGTCCACCGTGATGCGCGGTTGGATCACGGGGCTGTCCGGATCGGTCACCGTGTCGCCGAGTTGGAAATCGGAAACACCGGCCAACTGCACGATTTGGCCGGGGCCGACATCGGGTTGTTCGGTGAGCTTGAGTCCGATGTAGGCGTAGATCTTGGTGATGCGGGTCCGCTTGAGACTGCCGTCGGGTTGGGACAAGCCCACCGTCTGGTTCACCTTGAGGGTGCCTTGCTTCAGACGGCCAATCGCCAAACGCCCGAGGAATTCGGAGTAGTCCAGCGAACTGATCAGCATCGAGAACGGCGCGTCGGCCTCTCCGGTGGGATGCGGAATCTTTTCGACGATCATGTTGAACAACGGAGTGAAATCCGAATCCGGGTCTTCCATCTCTTTGCGGCAGGTTCCATTGCGGGCGGCGGCGAAGATGTGGGGGAAGTCCAACTGCTGGTCGGTGGCGCCCAGTTCCACGAACAGGTCGAACACCTTGTTCAAGGATCCGTGGGGATCGCAGCCGTCGCGGTCGATTTTGTTCACGACAACAATTGGCTGCAGGTTCAGCTCCAGGGCCTTCTGCAAGACAAATCGTGTCTGGGCCATCGGGCCGTCGAAGGCGTCGACGACGAGCAACACGCCATCCACGGTGGACAGCACGCGCTCGACCTGGCCGCCGAAATCGGCGTGTCCTGGCGTGTCCACGATGTTGATGAAGTTCCCTTTGTAGGAAATTGACGTGTTCTTCGAGAGGATGGTGATCCCGCGCTCGCGCTCGAGGTCATTGTTGTCCATCACGCGTTCGGCGACTTCTTGGTTTTCGCGGAAGGCGCCTCCCTGGCGAAGAAGTTGGTCGACCAAAGTGGTCTTGCCGTGATCGACGTGCGCGATAATGGCGACGTTTCGGATTTTGCTGGTTTCAATCATATCGGGGGCCAAAATAGCTCCCCAAAGGCGAACCCGACGGCAAATCTGGCTTTGGAACGATTCTGGAATCAGGAGTGATGGATCGAAATATAACGGAGGCGGGTCCAGGTAGCCCGCCCCCGCGCACTCCAAAGGAGAGGGGAAGTAACTGATTCTACCACATTTCACCCCAACGGCGCCACCCCTTTCGGCGGAACGAGTTTCCGCGCTTCAAAGAATTGGGTTCCGTCAAATTGTCCAAGGTGGAGATCATATATTGCGATAGAGAACTATACTCAATGTCGAATGTCGCCTTTCTCCAAGGAGTCGATGCCATGAGTTTAAGTCTCCCCAAGGATCCCGAATGGATCGAGCCGGTTCGAATCCTTATGGAATCTGCGCCAGGAATTTGTTTGGTTCTGGATTCCGACCTTTGCCTTTTGGCCGCGACCGAATCGGCAACTCGCCGATTTGGGCTCCAGAGAACGGATTTGGGGAGGGAGTTGTTTGACCTGCTTCCGCGATGGAACGACTTTGCAGAAATTCTCCAAGCGGATGGTCTGCGCCGGGAGCACGAGATCGACCTGGGAGGGATTTCCCTAGGGAAGTTGCGTGTTTCTTCCCGTTGGACGGCTGTCGGGAATTTGGGTTTCCATGTGGTCGTTTTCGAAACCATACCCCAGAAAGATCTGGAGCAAGATTGGTTTCGATTGGCGGTAGATGCGGCTCCGGAAGGCAAGTTGGTGGTGGACTCGAAGGGCAAAATCGTTTTTGCGAACAAGGAAATGGAAAAGATTTTTGGGTATCCAGCGGCGGACTTGGTGGGGGTCCAAATGGAGCTGTTGATGCCCTTGCGGTTTCGCGGGGTCCACCCGAGTCATCGTGCGGATTTCTTGTCCGAGCCCTCGGCAAGAGCCATGGGAGCTGGCCGGGAGCTTTTTGGATTGCACAAGGAGGGGAGGGAATTTCCGGTCGAAATTGGATTGAACCCATTGCGTCGAAACGACGAGGTTTTCGTTTTGGCCTCGATTGTGGACATCAGCCAGCGCAAACGGTTGGAGGTCCAATTGCTCCAAACCCAAAAGCTCGAGGGATTGGGCGTTTTGGCCGGAGGAATCGCTCACGACTTCAACAACATTCTGACCGCAATCCAGGGGTACGCCGAACTTGTCCGCTTCCGAAAACCTTCGGATCCCATGATCCAAGAGTTTATCGAAAACATCCTCCGGGGCTCCAAGCGGGGTGCGGAACTGGTCCGGCAAATGCTCTCTTATGCAGGAAAGTCAAAGTCCCGGGTGGAAATCATTGCGCTTCCTTCCCTTGTCAAGGAGATGACTCAACTCCTGGAAGTTTCGGTTTCCAAAACCTGCACCTTGGATTTTTTGGCCGATCAAGCCGTTCCCATGCTCCAAGGGGATCCGACCCAGATTCGACAGATTGTGATGAATCTGATCGTCAATGCCTCCGATGCCTTGATGGAGGAGCCTGGAGTCATCTCGGTGCGCTTGGGGTGCGTACCGGATGGACTCGCCGAGGAACACATCCATCCGGGTTTTGAATTGGCGAAACGAGAATATGTCTATCTGGAAGTCAAGGACAATGGGTGCGGGATTCCCGAGGACGTCCGGCTCAAAATCTTCGACCCTTTCTTCACGACCAAGGCCACGGGGCGAGGGTTGGGCCTGGCGTCGGTCGTGGGCATCGTGAAGGCGCACCAAGGGGGAATCGGGCTCGTGACCAGCATGGGAGGCGGCTCCACCATTCGCGTGTATTTTCCCGTCCAAGATGGCGAACTCCGTGCCCCCGTTCCCTTGGAAGAGATCGGGCCACGGGATGGCATCTCCTCCGGGACGGTTCTTGTTGTCGACGACGAGAGAGACGTGCGGAACATGGAATCGTCGATGTTGGAAATTCTCGGCTTCCAAGTCATCCAGGCGGAGGATGGCATGGATGCGTTGGAGTCCATTGCGAGCAATCCCTACGAATTCGAGTTGGTGCTGTTGGACATGACCATGCCCAGGATGAATGGAATGCAGACCATGAAGCACATCAAAGCACGGCATCCCGAAATCAAGGTCATTCTCTCGAGCGGTTACGGGGAGCCTGAAAATCTGGATTTGACTTCGCCTACGGGGTTTGTTGGGTTCTTGCGCAAACCGTACAACTTCTCCGAGCTGACCGCTGCGGTGGAATTGGCCCGACACAAATGAGATTCCCCATTTTGGATTACCGGGTGATCCGAAAGGGCGAAACCTCTCCCATGGTGGGCAAATCGCCCACGACCACCGCCTCGACATGGCTTGAAATCGGGCCGCGTTCCAAAAAACCGACAAACTCGACGATTTTGTGGGGCGGTCCCTCGGCCTCTCCTTCCACCCGTCCGTCCCAGGTGTTTCGAACCCAGCCCGACAGCCCCAACCCAGCGGCGCGATCCACCGCAAAGGCCCGGAACCCGACGCCATGGACATCGCCAGAAACCAGGAAACGGATACGTCGAGAGGTTGATTTGTTGGTGGCCACTTGGTTCACTCGTTAGAATTCAGGCAGGTTTTCCAGGTCATCCAAATCTTGGGTGGCGCGGGGTCTACCGTGAAGACTGACCGCCCATCCCCCCACCAGCAGATGCCGAACCCCATGGGCACGGAACAACCTCAAGAATTCTTTGAACCTAAACGAGGCAATAGAGAGGGATGCAGCGCGCCCAGAACGCGCTGCAGATTGGCTTGGCAGGCGACGAGGCGCACCCTTGTCAGGTGCGGTGAGGAGGCTGTACGAGCCAAGATGCTGTGCGGGCTGGGATGCGATGCGCCCGGTTCGATTGCGGAGTTTAGGTTGAAGTCTTCCGGAAGCTGCATCGCCATAGTTCATTCTCCGAAGTTCTTCGACATGGGCAAATTTTTGCGCAGGGGTCCAGCCGATCCACCAAGGTTCTTCTTTTTGGTGGACGGGGACGACGTCCAAGATGCGGCCCAAAGTTGACATGGGATGAATCTACCTCCATTCTTCCCAATGCGCTCGCTCGCGAAGAAGCAGCGGCCCAGGGATCCAAGTTCCACGATTTAGGACGAAAATTCCTGGAGGCACTTTGGATCCATCTCTTCGGGTCACCCTCATAGGAGATCGCTGTAGGGTGGTGAATGGATCGGAGGATCGCTTGGCGATTCGTGCGATGACAGATATTGTCGCACTCGACCGACAGCAAAAGAAGAGAGCTACCTATTGACGGACATGGAATCCACGGGAAGCAAAAGGTTCGTCGGGCTGCAATTGTTGCGCGGGTTCGCAGCGTTCACTGTGCTGACTCAACACGCCGGATTTGAAATTTGGAAAAGCGGCCAACTTGAAAACCCGATCAAAATTGGGTCGTTTGGGGTTGATTTGTTCTTTGTGCTGAGTGGACTGGTCATGTGGATTTCCACCCGGTCGACCAACCTTGGCCTGGGATCTGGTTGCCGGTTTTTGGCCAAGCGATGTTTACGGGTCACCCCTCTCTATTGGGGCGTCACCCTATTCCTTGCCCTATCCTTCAAGTCATTCCCTTCCCTGTCAAATAGCAATCAGCTTGCAAACGGGCATTTGTGGAAATCGTTGCTTTATATTCCGCAAGCAAATTGGCCCATTCTCATCGTTGGTTGGACTCTGTCCCATGAAATGCTCTTTTACCTGCTTTTCAGTCTCAAGATTGTCTGGAAGCGCGGCGGTTACCTCGTCGTTGTGGCTCTGTTCGCTTTCGGCATGACGGGATGGCTCGTTCCACGCGATGGAACTTGGGAATGGGTTGGGTTGGTCTTCAGTCCCTTCCAGTTTGAATTCCTATTGGGGATGGGTTGTGGATGGCTTTACGACCGCCAGAAACTGCCCTCGCCATGGTTGTCCATCCTTACCCTGGTCCTCTTGGGAATTGCGGGAAGCCTTTTCGAACTAAGTCGCTGGTTGCTTTGGGGAGGCATGGGCGCTTTGCTTTGTCTGGCCTTCTTGGCTTTTGAGGTTTGGTTCAAGCGTGCGCCGCGAGGGGTGCTTCTTTTGGGCGATTCGAGTTATGCTCTTTACCTCATTCATTTGCCCGTGGTCACCTTGATTGCCCGTTTCTTTCGGGGGGACATTGGTGGAACGATCCGTTGGGCCGCGCTGGTTGGAACCTTGGTCTTTTGCGAAGTCCTGGCGATTGCGGTTTGGAAATATTTCGATGAACCGGTACAACTTTGGATCGCAAGGCGCTGGAGACGATCCGCCTAGGCGCAATCCCCTTTTTTCACGCCGGAGCTCTACAGATTGACGCCATGGACAACCTTCAAGATTCGACCGAAGAGTTTCCTACTAAAAGATGGCCGTCGTGCAAAGTCCAAAAAAGCCGAGTTTCCAAGTGCTGTCTCCTCGAGGAAATAAATGATTCTGGAATCAACAATTGTTTGAAATTGTCGTGTCAAAAACGGTTTTTGTCATTAGCCTTCTTGTTCAGTGATCTTCTTTTCAAAAACTGCATTGCCTCAAGGCCTTGGGCATCTTTTTGCCACCGGCTCCCTACTCACGGTTTTGGTGACGCTCCTGGGGGGGTGCAACAAAGATTCCAAGGAGGGACTTTCCCAAGCCGCGAAACCGATCCCGACAAGATTTGGACTGTCGATGGAAACGGTGCGCATGCATGACACGATTGTCTCGTCCGGCAGCACGTTTGGGTCGATTCTGGGAATCCACGGATTGGATGGGTCGAAAACCCAGCGTTTGATCCAGGCCTGCAAAGGCGTGTTCGATGTGCGGAAATTACGCCGTGGCCAACCCTTGCACCTGGCCTTCGATGCCACCGGCAAACTGAAGCATTTGATCTACGAGCCCGATGCGGTGAATTGGGTTCGATTCGATTTGGACAGCTTGCCCAAGGTGCTTCTCCAGTCGCGGAAAGTCGATACCATCCACCGGACGGCCGGCGGAATCATCGAGACCAGCCTTTGGGAAAATCTTGCTTCCCAAGGCCATTCGCCAACCCTGATCGCCAAAGTGGCCGACATCCTCGCCTGGCAGGTCGACTTTTTCTCGGTCCAGCCGGGCGACCAGTTTCGGGTGATGTACGATGAATTGCAGGTGGAGGGGCGACCGTTTGGGTTGGGCGACATCCAAGCGGTTTCGTTCACCCAATCCGGTGTAGAGTCCAAAGCCTACCTATTTCGAAAGGAGGGGAAAGAGGGTTATTACGATGAAAAGGGCCGACCCACCAAGCGCCTGTTCTTAAAAGCCCCGTTGCAGTATTCTCGGATCTCCTCCCATTTCTCCTCAGGACGGATGCACCCGGTCTTGCGTATCGTGCGCCCTCATTATGGGGTGGATTACGCGGCGCCTTCGGGAACGCCGGTGATGACCGTGGGGGATGGAACGGTTTTGGCCCGTGGTTGGGATCCCAAAGGCGGGGGGAACTACATCAAGATCCGCCACAATCGCGATTTGACCACTGAATACATGCACCTCAAGGCAATTGCCTCGGGGGTTCGGATCGGAAAACGATTGCAACAAGGCGAACTGATTGGTTGGGTGGGCATGACGGGATTGGCCACCGGGCCCCATTTGGATTTCCGGTTTTTCCGCGATGGCCATCCGGTCAATCCACGGACGGTCCAGCCACCGCCGGCGCCGCCTTTGGAGGCTTCGGTTTTGCCGCAATTCTTGGCCCAGGTCAAGTCTGTGTCGTCGAGGTTGGACGCCGTCGCGACCACCACCCAGCCCAGATCCAGCGCCCGGCGAGGCTGAGCCAAGTTCATCCCGGCGCGGCAGACCTACCTTTCTGCTCCTTATGAGCCAGAAGATCCAACCGCCCAAAGGCACCCGCGATTTCTACCCCGCCGACATGGCGATCCAAAACCACATCTTTGGAGCCTGGCGCCGCGTGTGCGCCCGCTTCGGGTTCCAGGAATACGAAGGCCCGTCCTTTGAACACCTGGAGCTGTACACGGGCAAGTCCGGCGACGAAATCGTGGGGCAGCTCTACAACTTCGTCGACAAAGGCGGTCGCGACATCGCGCTTCGCCCCGAGATGACGCCCACCTTGGCGCGCTTGGCCAACCAGCTGGGGCGCAATCTGCGCAAGCCCGCGCGATGGTTCTCGCTGCCACGGCTTTGGCGCTACGAGAAGCAGCAACGCGGAAGGCTGCGCGAATTCTTCCAGCTCAACATGGACATTTTGGGTTCGGACAACATCGCGGCGGATGCCGAATTGATCGCCGCCGCTTGCCGGATCTGCGAAGAACTGGGGTTGACAAATTCCGACGTGGTGGCGCGCATCTCCAGCCGTCGCTTGATCTCCACGCTGTTGGACGAACTGGGCTGCACCGACAAGCCTCCCGTCTATTTGGCACTCGATCGCCGCGAAAAGCTCGCCCGCGAAGCCTTTGTCCAAGGTTTGTCGGAAGCGGGATTGACTGAAGAGGGAATCGGCCGGCTGGATGCGCTGTTCGAAGCCAAGTCCCTAAGTGATGTGACAGAACTTGTCTCGTCGGACGATGCCAAGGCCGCGCTCGCCGAATTGGAAACCTTGTTCGCGCTGTTGGAAGCCCACGGTGTTGGCGCCTGGTGCAAATTCGATCCCACCGTGGTGCGCGGGCTTGCCTACTACACCGGCGTGGTCTACGAACTGTTCGACGTAGGTCGCAGTCTTCGCGCCATCGCCGGAGGCGGTCGCTACGACGACCTATTGCAAAAACTGGGCGGCGAACGGCTGCCCGCCGTCGGATTTGGCATGGGCGACGTGGTCATCGCCGAATTGCTCAAGGACAAAGGGCTTTTGCCCACCGGCATTCCCGGTCCCGACCTGTGGCTGGTGTGCGTGGACAACGACGAAATCCGTTTGGCCAAGGTCGCCGCCGCGCTTCGAGCATCCGGCAAGCAAGTCGGATTCGCCTTTGGCGGCGGCAAGCTGGGCAAGCAAATGCAAGCCGCCCAAGAAAACGGCGCCAAACAAGCAATCTTTGTCGGTTCCGACCGCGTGGCCGCCCACGAGCTGGAAGTCAAAAATCTGACCACCGGCGAACAAACCGTGACGACCCTAGAGGCACTGTGCGGTTGACAAATTTTGACCCGGGGCGCCTTTGTAAACCATGTAGGGATCGGGCATGCCCGATCCCTACAATGTCGAGGGCGCCCCGATGATCCGCCTGTTGGACGAACTGGTCATCAACCGCATCGCCGCCGGCGAGGTGGTCGATCGACCTGCCAGCGCCGTCAAGGAATTGCTGGAAAACGCCCTGGATGCGGGGGCGCGGCGCATCCGGGTGCGGCTGGAAGGCGGCGGTCTGGATCTGATCGCCGTGGAAGACGACGGGGCGGGCATGGTTGTGGAAGACCTGCGGCTGTGTTGGTTGCGCCACGCCACCTCCAAAATGGTCCGTTTCGAAGATTTGGGGACCATGGGAACCTACGGGTTTCGCGGCGAGGCGTTGTCGTCGCTGGCTTCGGTGGCCGAGGTGCGGATCGACACGCGCCATCTTTCCGAACCCGAAGGCCGAGCGATTGTGGTCCATGGGGGCAATTTGGTTTCGGACATGCCGTCGGGTTGGCCGCGCGGGACAAAGATCGAAGTCCGCGGACTGTTTGCGGGCATTCCCGTGCGGCGACGATTTTTGGGCACCGCCCAGTCGGAAGC
>CAIKAA010000171.1 GCA_903825275.1 uncultured Fibrobacterota bacterium
GGCCCTTTAGCCCTAAAAAAACATTTTCCCTGTTCTCGCTTGACTTTTTGATGGCGACAAAGAAATTCACCATTAATGGAGCGCCACATCAATCTATGGACAAAATTTGGCTTCAACCGACTGTTCGGCACCCCTGCCAACAAGTCCTTGCTGATCGATTTTTTGAATTGTCTGGTTTTGCCCGAGCACACGATCGCCGATCTCGAATTTCGCTCGACAGAGAATTTGCCGGCGACCTCGATGGAGCGAAGGGCTTTCTTCGACCTTCGCTGCGTGTCAAAATCTGGCGAGCATTTCATCGTCGAAATGCAAAAGGCGAAGTTCCACCACTTCAAGGACCGCGCGTTGTTTTACGCCACCTTCCCCATCAAGGACCAGGCGGTTGTGGGGGATTGGGATTTTCGCTTGCAGCCAGTTTACTTTGTCGCAATCCTTGATTTCCTCTACGATGAAAATGAAGAGAAGTCCAAGCTGTTGCGCCAGGTCCAACTGCGCGACCAGGACGGGGAGAACTTCTCGGATAAACTCCATTTTCGCTTCATTCAGATGCCAGCGTTCAAGAAGAGCGCCGCTGAGCTGGTGACACAATTTGATAAGTGGTGCTATTTCCTGAAGAACTTGGAGAGTTTTGAGGTGCTGCCAGAAATCCTCCACGAGCCCGTGTTTATGCAAGGAATCGAGACGTTGCGGGAAGGGGCGCTCACCAAGGACGAATTGCCCAGCTATGAGCAGAGCATGAAGGATTATCGGGACTTTGTTGTGTACCTAAAAGAGCAGAGGGAGGATGCCAGGGCAGAGGGGGAAGCCAAAGGCAAAGCCGAAGGTCTGGCGGAAGGGCGAATCGCCACGATTTTAGAGGATCTGAAGAACGGGGAAATCAGTCCGTCGCGCGCCCGGGAAAAGTTGCAGGCCTTGCAGGACCAGGGGAGGATCACGGCCGACCAATTGGCGGATGCCTGGCAGGCCCACGCCGACGATTGATGGCGTGGGGGGCACCCCACGTTGATTGCGTTGTGGCCACACTCGATCGTGGCACAACCGGTGGACCGTTCAATACACCGACGGAATCTCGGTTTGTTTCTGCCAGGTGCCGCGCGGATCGCCGCCTTCGGTTCCCGACAGAATCCGTCCGACGTAGACGCCGGAATCGGAGACGGAAACGATCTTGCCACCGAACAGGCGTTCGAAATGACGGCCTCCACCGGGGTAGGTGATGGCGTGGACCACCGAGACGGAATCGTCAAAGGAGATGGAGGCGTTCTCGGCAAAGAACAGTTTTTTGTCTCGGGAAAGGGCAACGACTCTTGCTCCATCCATGAAATCGTCCGGATATATCAGTGCGGGGATCGGTTTGTTATTGATCTGCGTACTTGTGTACATACATGCCACGGACCACCAACCTTGGTCCCACGAGTTACTTTGCCAATATGAATACGTGCTGTTAGCTTGGTACGGAACGTTGGTGGTGCTATTTAGATCCTTCCCGACCCATGCTCCTTTCTCGTACCTCCAGTAACTAACATCAAAATTTCCTCTAACCGAAGCATCAAATCGACCGATCATCCACATTCCGTCAGAATCTGTCTCCATGCGATATTGCGTGATACCGTTTGGCGCATACCCATTCGGATGCGAAGCATCGAGTGTTTCCACCGAATCCCAGACCAATCCCTGTGAGGAGGAAATTAGAACGGGATTTCCATAATATCGACCCACCAGTTCCATATTCAACCAGTTGTATTGTGTCGTGTCGATCAGCCACGGCTTCGAAGGTCCAGCAGCTTCCCGGACGCTCCACCACTTCCCCTGGAAGCGTACCGGGAACGCCCCCAAGTGCAAGGAGTCGGCAAACTTCGTCCAGGTTCGCCCTGTATCTGTCGAAGTCCACATTTCCAAAAGTCCGGTGTAGTTATCTGTCACTTGGCCCACCAGCGTTCCGTACTCCGCCGACCTCCACGCCACCAACTTTCCGTCCAGCGTATCTAACCGAAAGGCTCCCGACGGCCACGGCAATTCCGCCTTCTTCTGCCAATCGATCTTCACTTCCTGGTACAGGTAGGCGCTGATCACCTGCAAGCTCACCGACTCCCAGCGCGGCCCCACCACGTCGGCGTTTGCTACCGCCACGCGGTAGGTGTGCTTGCCTTGTGACGGAACATTGCCGGGGTATTCGTCGGATACGGTATCGATCCAGCGCGATCCGGTGGTTTGGCCCAAAAGCATTTCATCGCGGTAGATGTTGTAGTGCCAGGTTTGGCGTAGAGGGAGAGAATCCCAGCGCAGGTTCACCAAGCCCGCCAAGGTGTCGAAGCGAACCTGAAGATTTTTCACCTCGGCAAACCGGTGAAGATGAG
Source organism: uncultured Fibrobacterota bacterium (assembly GCA_903825275.1). Lineage (GTDB taxonomy): Bacteria > Fibrobacterota > Fibrobacteria > UBA5070 > UBA5070 > UBA5070. The sequence goes on from CAIKAA010000171.1 coordinate 2,355, forward strand.
TTCGATGGTTCCGACATCTACAGTGCTGTCAGAAAATGTCCGCACCTTGGCAAAGGTCGGGGTGTACTCCAAATACCGGGTGTAGGCGCCCAGCGTGTACTTGCCCGGCGGGATTCCTTCCAGGCGGAAGCGCCCCGAATCATCCACATTTGCATACACTCCAGCGCCCATCAGTTGCACCCAAGCGATGCGGGGGGATTGCTGCGACTGGACTTTGAGCCGTCCTGCCAGCACGCCGGTCGCGTGCAAGGTATCGGAAGCGGCGGGAAGAGAAGAACCATCGGAATAGAGCGAGTCTTGGAACACGGCGTGACCGTTCTGGTCGCGCACCATCAGATTGAAGAACCCCTTGCCCGGTATGGGCAAATTGGCATGGCCCTGGGCATCGGTGACGACCTGTTTGCGCGGCGCGACTCCGGTATCCGACGACCCGTAGATCGAAACGCGGGCTCCCACTGCGGGCTTGCCATTGGGCTGGTAAAAAGCAATCGTCGAGGTCTCGTCGCTGGAGCCACCCTGGGTCACTTTGGTTTCGTCGCAACTCCACAACCCCGCACAAAGGCAAAGGCTTGCGAAAAGAGAGACAGGTTTTGTCCATCTCGATTGGATGGAAAAATTCGGCGCGTTCATCGGGAGGCTTTCTTCGTCAGAGGAATCAAGGATAACCCTATTTGCAGGACGCGGTCCACCGGTGCGGGGTCCTGTTGGATAATGGCGCGCAAGGCGCGGCGAAAACTTTCCATCCGTTCCAAAATCAAGGCCGATCCTTCGGACGAGATGGCAATCGTGTTGGTGAACACCCGTCGGTCGGGATCGTCCCCCGTCATCAGGGAGCTCTGGACCAGCTCCATTTGCTGGATCTGCAATTGCTTCACCAACTCTTCTTGACTCTGTTCATTGGTGGCGAGCATTTTGGTGGTCTGGCGCAACAGTCCGTCGGCATCCCGCTCCACCAGACCCAGTTCCTGCAGCAATTCGATCGACTCTTTCACCTGGCCCACCGTCACTGCGGGCTTGAGAGCGCGCACGATGGGCGCGGGGTCACCCGTGAAGTCGCCGGTGGCGAACAAGGCGCGGATCGCGCCATTCCACCAAGAGCGGTAATAGGCCCAGGCTTGGGGGTCGAGCTCGGTGCGATGGACGCGGGCTAGGCCCACCAATTGGTCAAAGGCCAGCTCGCGGTCTTCGGGGGTTTCGGCTTGGTTAAAGCGCACCAGAATCCGAAAGTAGCGGGCCTCTTCCCGGTCCAGCCCCAACACATCGATGAAGCGATCGACAAAGCTGGGGCCGACTTTGCGGCCCGAAAGGACATCGGTGAAGTAGCTGCGGGTTCGCGGCAAGCCCAACCGACGCGACACCTCGCTTTTGTTCAGGTCTGGATCGCGGGCTTGGGCTTGGACCTGCCAATCGGCCAGGTATTTCCTGAAGTCATTGTAAGAGTACACAAGAATCGTTTCCATGCCATTAATCTAAGGCATAAAACGACAAAGTTGGGACCACACCTGGTGCACATTTCAGAGTACACTGTTGTGGCAATCCCGGGTGGCCCTAGCCTTGACAACGGCGGGGGCCGCCACCCGTACTTTGGGTGAATCTTTTGAACGTCCAAGCCTTGCCGGGGGCTGTTCCATGGCGTTTTGCAAAGGCTTTGGAGGTGTTTCCATAGAGGGGGGAGATTTACGAATACCCTCCTCAACGGCGACTCGCTTAACAGGTTGCTGAAAAACGACTCGATTTTTTCTCGTCCATTGATCTTGTTGAGAAATCGTCTCAATCATCTTGTTCGTATAGGGTTTCGTCCCTGGTTGCTGATCGAGTCTATTTCGATGTCACTGGTCGAAATGCCC
>CAIKAA010000172.1 GCA_903825275.1 uncultured Fibrobacterota bacterium
CTCTTCGTCCCGACGTTTGAGCTCACGGATTTCCAGTGGGTTGAGACCTGCCAAATCTTCGGGTCGCAGCGGGCGGTAGGCCGAAAGGTTGTTGTAGACTTCCAGCGCCTTGCCCGCCAGCTCCGGCGAAACGGGCTCGGCCCCCGCTGCGGCGCCAACCGCCAGCACGGCTCCGGGGACCAACGGAGTGCGCCCCGCGCGCGCCTTGGGGGCTGGCTGGTTCTGGGGCATCGGGAGAATTCCTTCTTCCGGTTCCGGACGGATCCGTCGATCCAGAAAACGGCCCTTGGGCTCAACTCCCAACGCCAAGGCCCCGCCAGCGACCAATTCTTTTTCCGCCTCGATCACCAATCGATCGGTGCGCGGTTCAGAAATCTTGTCCCGCATTTTGGACAATAAGTTGCCGCCCGCATCGACCCCGGTGGCTAACGCCTCGCGAGGGGTCAGACGCAAGAGGAAGAAGATGGCTCCCGAAAACGTGGCAGTCAGAATCAGGGCCGGCCCCAAGGCATGGGGACCAAAAACGGGAGACATGATCGATTCGACCAAAAATTGTCCAAACGATCCCGAATGCCGCTCCAGCCACTCGATGGACGGGTTTTGTCCATACAAGCCGGGAAGCGACAGGAACAGGACCAAATGCATCCAGATCAAACCGCTGGCGATCAAAGCCCGATTCAAGGCCCGATGGGCCCCCGCAATGATTCTGGCTCCCAAAAGTCCCAATACAAAGGGAAATAAAAGTCCTGGCAAAGCACCCAAAAACCAAGCCAGGAATTCGGCGACATTTTTTCCAAGCCAGGGCCCCAAGGGATGGTCACTTTCCCGTAAAATCCCCAGGACCAAGGCCAAAAAAAGCCATCCCGAAACCAAGACGACCACACTGCCCAAAATCTGGGCCTTGAGGTGAGGATGGGTGGACGCCTTGGGACTTTCCTTGGTCAAAGCCGCCGGCTTTTTAACGCGGCGGGGACTTTTGGTGGCCGTCACAGGTCCAGTGGGTTCGACGCGCTTGAATCGCGTCACTTCGGACTTGCGAGGCGGGCGTGCCATCAGGTCGGTCGACGCACGAAACGACGGTCGACCACGGTCGCCGGCTCCCGGCGGCCGCGGATTTCCAGATGGGCGGTTTGGCCTTTCTGGAGCTTCCCGGTTTTCACCAGGGCCAGGGCAATTCCCTTGCCCAAAGTGGGGCTTTGGGTTCCGCTGGTCACTTCGCCAATCAGCTCCTCACCGAAATACACCGTGTATCCAGCACGAGGGATGGCCTTGCCGTCCATCACCAATCCGATGATCTGCAGCGGGATTCCGGCGGCTTTTTGGGCGCGCAGGATTTCCACTCCGGTAAATTCCTTGTCGAGATCGGTGATCCAGCCAAGGCCGGTCTCCAAATTGGTCCGGGAATCAGACAGTTCATGTCCATAAAGAGAGTACCCGGCTTCCAACCGAAGGGAGTCGCGAGCCCCCAAGCCACAAGGCAGAATTCCCTCGGGCTTGCCGGCATCCAACAACGCGTCCCAGACCTTAACCAACGATTCCAGCCTTGGATAAATCTCAAAGCCGTCTTCGCCGGTGTATCCGGTGCGCGACAGGAAAGTTCGTTCCCCCAAAAGGGTCGCATAACCACAGTGGTAGGTGGCCATGTTGGGTTCGAGATCCGACGCGAGCTTGGCCAAAATTCCCGCGGCTTGGGGCCCTTGGAGAGCGATGATCCCGTGGGTCAGGCTTTCGTCGACAAATTCTGTCTCGGAAGACAGGCCGGATTTGATCCAATCGCGGTCCAGTCCCAGGTTCCCGGCATTGACGACGACTTGGTATTCCGTTTCCCCGGTCCGCCCGACGAGGATGTCATCGAGGAGGCCGCCCTTCTCGTTGGGGAGGGAGCTGTATTGGAACTGCCCCAAATTCAATTTTGCAACCCTGTTGGAGGTCAACGCTTCGAGGTCGGACATGGCCTTGGGACCTTTGACAACAAAACGTCCCATATGGGAAACGTCAAAGAGTCCGGCGCGCTCGCGCACGGCCTTGTGCTCTTCGACGATTCCACTGTACTGAACCGGCATGTTCCAACCTGAAAAGGGGACCAGCCGTCCACCCAAAGCGACGTGCCGAAAAGCCAACGGAGTTTCGCGCAATTCCAAAACGGACCTCACAGGAAAAAAGGACGATTCAAGGGACCCCAGGGGTCGCCGGAGTTGGATCCACCTCGATGGTCAGCACGCGGTTCAGCGAGGTGATCTCAAGGAGATGACGACAAGATGCGGAGGGATTGAGCAGCACCAGCCGCTTGCCTTGTCCCCGCAAAAGATTGAAGTGGGAGACGATCGTACCCAAAGATGCCGAATCCAACAACTTGGTCTGGGAAAGATCCAAAAAGACGGTTTTGGTGGCGTTGGCCACGGCATCCTTCATAGCCTCGTTGAAGCGGTCGAGGCTGTACTCCCGACACGATCCCGACAACAAAATGCAGGGATCCTGGTCGCGAGTGCTCATCTGAAAGTGGAAATCGAACACAGTTACGGCCTTTCCAAAATGGTGCGCACTTCACGCCAGAGAGTGTCGTGCTCCATCGCCAAAACGCGCGCGCCGAGTGATTCTGGTGTGTCTCCCGGGTAAACGGCCACCACACGTTGAGCGACAATCGGCCCTTCATCATATTTCTCTGTCACCAGATGAATGGTAACTCCCGTCCACATCGCTCCGCTAGCAAGAACTGCTTCGTGCACGAAATGTCCATACATCCCCACGCCCCCAAAGGCGGGAAGAAGGGCCGGATGGATGTTGAGCACCCGTCCATTGAGCCGATGAATCACAGAGACGGGGATGGCCTTCATGTAACCGGCAAGCACCAAAACTTTGATCTGGTCGCGATCGATCAGTTCCAACATTTTGGCTTCTACGGCCTCCAGGCTACCCAAGGATTTCGCCGAGGCATGGATCGCCTCGATGCCAGCATTGCGGGCGCGCTCCAAGGCAAATGCATCGCCATTGTTGGAGACCACCCAGCGGATTTCGCCCCCCAATTCCCCCGTTCGAGCCCGGTCGATCAGGACCTGGAGATTCGATCCGCCTCCGGAGCACAGGACTCCCACGGTAGGTTTCGAGGGGTTTTTGGTAGTGAATTTCTGGCTCATTGGATACAAATGTGCAAATTCACCAGAAAGTTGTCCCAAGCGCGTAGATTGAAGCATCATGAAAATTGTCGTCGATCAAAATATTCCTTTGGGACTCGATGCTTTTGCGGATGCCGGTGACGTGATCGAGCTGGCGGGTCGCTCCATCCAGACCTCCGATTTGGTCGACTGCCAAGCCCTCATCGTGCGCTCGATCACCAAAGTGAACCGGGAACTGTTGGAAGGTACCCCGGTCAAGTTCGTGGGAACCTGCACGATTGGCACCGACCACCTGGACAAG
>CAIKAA010000173.1 GCA_903825275.1 uncultured Fibrobacterota bacterium
ATCCAGCTTCTTTGTCCCGACGCCTCCAACCAATCCAAAAATGCAAACCGCGGCGCCGAGCTTTGCGGGCAAAATCACCCAAACTTACGAACAGTATGGGAATGATCAGAATGTCTTGAATCCGGTGAGCTCCAATAAAGAAAATTTGAAGTACCAAAACATTGTCTATGACCCCGCTGGACGCATGACCAAATCAGAAGGATGGACGGGTGTGGTGACGTCCATCCTAAAGCTTTCCCAAGGCCAAGCCGCCACAGCAACTTGGACAAAACAACCGAACCTGACCCAATCCTTTGGTTACGACGAAAACGATCGCCTTTCGGCGGACACCCTTGGTGGCGTCCAGACCCCCGCTGGTTATGTCTACAGGCCGGGAAGCAACCTTCTCGACCGTGTGACCGGCACATTCAAGGTTGGCAGCAGCCGGGACGCTCATGTTGACTCCAATTTCAAATACGACTCAAGCGGTCGATTGGTCGATGACCTGTCCAAACGCAAGATCATGACTTGGGATGCCGAAGGATTGTTGGCCAACGCCACCGTCACCCTTCCTGGTGCGAAAACCAGCACCCAGATCTGGCCCTTGTACGATGCCGACGGAATGATGGTTTCCAACCTGACCTTGAGCACTCGTCCGGTCCCGTTGTTTAGCGGCGATTTGGATGTGATGGGCTTTGCCAAGGTGACGCGCCAATCCGGTGCGGTCCACTACGTGCGCATGGGGGGGGCCGCCCAAAAGGAACTGCGGGAAAGCTGGAACTGGGGCACGTATTCGGGCGCCACAAAAATTGTCAACCTAATGGGCCAGCACGCGGTGATCGGCCGCAAGATCGCGGGCGCCTACCAGTTCTACCTCAAAAACCACCAGGGCAGCACCGTGCGCGTGATCAACGCCGCGGGTGTCGCGGTCAGCAGCTACGACTACATGCCCTACGGCGACCTGCGCACCCTACGCGGCCAAAACCCCGAAGTCACCGAAAAGTACACCGGCAAAGGCTACGACGACGCCACCGGCCTCTACTACTTCGGTGCCCGCTGGTACGACGCCGAACTGGGCGTGTGGGTGTCGCCGGATCCGGCGCACCAGTTTATGAGCCCGTATGGGTTTGGGCAAGCACCGATTGGTGGTACCGATAGAGATGGGAAAATCTTTGGGATAGATGATCTGTTAGTTATAGGTGCTATTGCATTAGGTGCGTATATGGGAGGCAGTGCAGCCAATCATAACCCGAATCCAATGGAGTGGCACAATAATGCTCAAACTTGGGAAGGAATGGCTTTGGGAGGTGTCCTAGGTGCTGCATCCGGCGGACTTGGTGTTGGCGCACTCGCTGTTGGTGCCTCCACAACTGCGGGAATGACTATGATGGGGGCGGGAGTTTTGAGTATGAGCTTCATGGGGGCCGAAACCTACCATCAGGTCAAGACAAATGACTTTAGTGCTGGCGGTCTATTGGGCTCATGGGCTGTTGGTGCAGCTGTTGGAGCTTCGGTAGGCTTTTCGATTGGATCCATTGCAAATCAAACCGCGGCAGCGAATGCTAGTTGGGGCAAGTGGCTTGCCACCGATGCTGCCAAGGAAGCCACAAATCTAGGCAAGGCGCTAAAAGCAGCGAGCTTATTTCATTATCCCTTGGCGCTGGCTACATCGTATGGAACTGGAGCTTATAGTGGAATTAAGATTGCGCAAAAGGAAGGTTATGATCTCTCAGATTGGCAAACCTATGGGTACGCTGCTGGTGTAGGGTCAGCATATCAATTTGGAGCAATGGCGGCAAACAGCATTCCTGCAGGCGAGTGGGCAAAAGACGCATTAGCAAATGCAACGGATCCTATCCAGGTACCACTCGCCCTTGCGATTGCCTTTTCAAAAGATCGTATTGTTACAAACTGGGGTGGCTCAGCCGCTGAATACTTAGCAAGTGGCGGAGATATCCCATTCCGATATTTAGATATGGGCTATATTAAGTTCAATCTCCCTCGTTCTTTTGGTTATTGTAATGATGATTTGGGTGACTGTGTATCGGGAATCGCATCCACGATTGGTGAAGCTGCTGCGCTGATCATGGGCGGCGAATAAAATGTTTGGATTGGCTTTGCTAATTTTTGTTTCTATTGTTGGGGCCGAATTTCCAGAGCCTTTTCGTAATGCCTCATTAGATCCTATATCTCGGTTGGTCGATGACATTCCGCGTGGCGAATATTTTTTTCACCCAGGATGTGCTGGTTCGAATTGTGAACCTTGGAAAGGTGTATCACCATTGATAACTTCTGTCGATAAGGCTGTGGAAGCCATCAAGATTGATTACTCTTTTGGCTATTATCGAATGCGATCGGGTGAAATCAAACCTGCAAATTTATTAGCGATAGATAGCTTGCTTCGTTTTCACGAGGACTCCATAGTTGAGTTGCGATGGAGAAGGAAAGCATTTGGCAATATTTCTTGTGCTCGATTTTTGGGGTTAACTGTGGCCAATATTTTGGTTTCCGCTTCTGCTGCGCCCTTGTTCGAACACAAAGAAAGGGGGGCTTTGATAGTATTCTCGGTAATGGAACTTATTGAAATCCCATTTGTGTTCTGGCCGAAGAATGAACGCATGCTTATATTGAAGTAGCTCGGTAAACAATAGTGGATGCAATTATTCTGGTCCCTATTGGTTGCTTAGCAGGATGCTGAAAAACTCTCCTTTTTGCAAAATTGGCCTTGAAATTTGACCTCTTTTGCATCGGAAAGTACCAGAAATCGTTAAACTCACCATGTTTTCCGTCGAGGAGTGAATTTCTCAGCATCCTGTTAGGTCTGATTGGAACTCAATCGAATGTTATATTCTGCTAATTCGATGTTCTTGATTCTGTGCCGTTATTGAGGGAGATTGAATTGACTATAATTTTCCAGATCAGGCGGCTATTTTGTGAACCTTGCCTTTGATACAACCAGCCTCCCCTCGACGGGCTCAGGGCAAGTCGGCTGGTCACTCAGGCAACGGCGGAGTTTTTCACTCCTTTTCACAGCTAGCTATTATCTGAATTTCCGAAGATTGATCATCAATTCGCGATTGTCTGCTATTCCTCGCATTGAATAGCAAGTCGTTGTTGGCTGAGCGCCGCACTGAGCTTGTCGAAGTGTGCCCGCTGCAATCAGGTGAATCGAACCCTTTGTTTGCGTGCAATCCGAAATAATGGAATAATTAGCCGAGTAATGCTCCGCTCATCCTGAGGAGCCCATGCAATGGGCGTCTCGAAGGGTGAACGGAGGATTAATTCACCAGCACTCAGGCAATGGCGGATTTCCCCCTACTTCAGCGAACTTTCGGCTGAGTTCAATCCAATAATAACCCCCATTCCCCCTCCTCCCCCAAATGATCCGCGAATCCCACCCGTTTGCAGGATCCCCCCAGGAAGCAAGTGCATTTGGTCATTTCCCAGTTCAAAGCGATCGATGCCCAAAAATATCCTTGATTTTTCCTAAAATTCATGCATCTCTGGAGTGGGTTTGGTGTATATTTTGATCTCCCAAGGCTTTGACGAAACTCTGTCCGTCCGAGTGGTGGGATATCAGAACAAGGGACTCGTTTGCAAATGCTTAAAGCCAAGAGGTGTGAAAGATAGGGCGGTTCTGGTGTCACCTAGAGAATAGGCTGTCCAGTGCAGATCTCTTTGGGTCGCAAAGAGAATGGGTGCGGAATCAGAAATACGAAGTAAAGTCACAAACAATCCGTGTAACGGAAGAATATTGAAGGAAATTGAAAATGAGAACGATATTGATGATGGTGGTGGTCTCTTTGTTTGTCGGGGCACAGATTGCGAATGCAGGGGATGGTATACTAGCTCAAATTAAGGCTGTTGAAAGTTATCCTGGCGGGATAATAATTCGAGTTGCCGCTCCACTAGGCCATTGTACGAATTTTCCCGACCGCGTGCGATTCCCAAGTAATTCTGCCGATCCCGATTTCGTAAAACGTGCGATGGCTATTGTCCTGCAATCGAAGGCATCTGGTGAAAATGTTGCCGTTTTTTTGGCAGATGCCTGTGACCAATATAATATGAATGTTGGGCAAGGGATTACACTTGGATCTGATGTTCAATGGTAGGGGATGATTCTGCTCCAAATCTAACTCCTCTCTCCAATGAGGCTGTTGCAAGACTCGGTTGACGTTCTCCAGGTCCACGAAGCGCCGATGTGGCTCTTGATGTCGTCGTTGGCCCTCAGCTAGAGGTTCGACAACAGTTCGGGATGGCCGAAGAGGACCCATTTCCGATAACCTGGGCAAACGAGCGAGTCTTTACTTTTAGTATTCGTGTTGGAGGTGTATAGACAGACACATGAATCGTCATCGATTTTGGTGTTTTAAACTATTCTTCGATTTATTCAAAAAAAATCGACAAGCTATTGATGAAAACCTGTTTGTGACAACCTATCGTTTCAAATGGTTTGCAAACTACTTTCATAGCTCAATTTCTAGAAAATTATGTGCGACATCAATTTGTATTTCCAAAATTAATTAGGCAGAATCATTTGTGTAAACTATAAATATTGTAAATGCTCAGATGAATTTTGATGCTGTGGATGATTTGAAGTTATCTCCCCATACATCCCCCCCAAATTTCTAACTTACCTCCCCATAGATGCTCCCCAAAAATACCATTTGTTATCGCGAATATTGGCGGCTGGTAGAACGGTCGCAAGCTGTCGGTCAACCCGAGGGGGCTGGCGGTTCCGATCCCGTTCGGCGCGTTCAAGGCTTGATCGATTTGGCCATCGCGCGCGGGGCTTCGGATCTGCATTTTGAGCCGCATGGGGACGGCATCACGGTCAGATTCCGTCAAGATGGGGTGTTGCGGGTCGTGCAGGAAATCGGGGCCGACACCAAGGCCGAAGTGCTGTCGCGGCTGAAGGTGATGGCCTCGTTGGACATTGCGGAACGGCGGCGTCCGCAAGATGGACGGATTCGCGTGACCCACATGGGGAAGCCCGTGGATGTGCGCGTTTCCACGCTGCCCACCGACCAAGGCGAAAAAATTGTCTTGCGCATTCTCGATCAATCTTCGGTCGATTTGGATTTGGAAAAATTGGGGTTTGGAGCGGAACGGCTTGCCACGTTTGAACGGTGTTTTCGGCTTCCCTACGGGATGATTTTGATCACCGGGCCCACGGGTGCCGGCAAGAGCACCACGCTGTACAGCGTCTTGAAAAATTTGCGGTCTCCCGAAGTCAACATCACCACTGTCGAAGATCCCATCGAATACCGGCTGACAGGAATTGTCCAGACAGCAGTGAAACCCGAAATTGACCTGACCTTCGCCAAGGCGTTGCGCAGCATCTTGCGCCAAGATCCGAATGTGATCATGGTGGGCGAAGTGCGCGATCTGGATACGGCCCAAATCGCCATTCGTGCGGCACTGACGGGCCACTTGGTGCTCACCACTCTGCACACCAACGACGCACCCAGTTCGACCACGCGACTGGTCGACATGGGGATCGAACCCTTTCTGGTTTCGTCGGCAGTCAACTTGGTGGTGGCCCAACGGTTGGTGCGCAGAATTTGTCCAAACTGTGCCGAACCCGACCCGACGGCCGAAGCGGTATTGCGTTTGCTGGAAGAAACCAATTTTGAGGGCGGTTGGTTGCGGGGCAAAGGCTGCAGCCATTGCGCTCACACCGGATACAAAGGCCGATTGGGGTTGTTTGAATTGATGCCTCTTTCGGAAAAATTACGCGGGTTGATCGCCCGAAACGCCGATTCCAACGAGATCCGGAAGTTGGCGGTGTTTGAGGGCATGACCAGTTTGAGGAGGGATGGAGTGGAGAAGGCAAGAGCAGGGATCACGTCTCTGGAAGAAGTGTTGCGGGAGACCGCTTCATGAAAAGGCTTTGGTTATTGGGCTGGATGGTCGCGGCAATTCATGCCCAAGTCACGCTTCCCAACGGGCAATTCATCGACACATCCATGTCAGAATATGTCGCTTGGCGGACCAAAGTTGGCCCCCAAATGCATTACTCGGCCTACGGAATGGCGATGGTCCCCACACCTGCCGCGGCATTGCCTCAACCGATGGCAACAAAGTCGATCGATTCGACCAAGTCCATACCAAGCTTGGGAACGACGTTTTCCTCGGTGGGGATTGCCTCGAATGGTTCCTCCCCGGCACTCCCGATGGATACCGCATTTGCGGCCTTGATTCCGGATTCCCTCACGGTGCCTTCTCTAAACCTTCGGCAGACGGAATTGCGCGACGCCTTTTCCGCTTTGGGTATTCAGTATGGAATCAATATTTTGGTCGACCCGAGTGTTTCGGGAAGTGCGACGATGCAACTCAAGAAAATCAAGCTCCGCAATGCCCTGCTGATTTTGGCGCAGGAGAATGGACTGACCCTAAGCGTGGTTCATGGCACCCTCAAAGTGTTCCGGGTCGCGCCACCTGCTCCACCGGCTCCCGCCCCGCCGCCCGAGCCGATTTGTGAAGTCGTGCTGCTCGATGGACTGGTCAGCATCGATGCCCAAGGGGCGCCGTTGGCGAAATTGGTTCGCAAATTGGGGGATGTGACCGGAGCCAACATCATTTTGGAGCAAGGTCTGGCTGGGACGGTGACCTTGCACTTGCAAAAGCTTCCCCCAACCAAGGTGTTGGCCACGCTTGCCGAGGCCCAAAACTTGATCTTGCGCGAGCGGTCGGGGGTATGGACCCTGGCTCAACCGGCCCAGAGGCCCGGCGAGGCTTCTGGTTCCCGAGACGCCTTCCAAATCCAGATCGAAGATTCCCTGATCACTTTGGATGCCAGCCAAGCGCCCCTGCAGCAGGTGGTGACCTCGTTGATTCAAAAATTGGGGGGCAATCAAGTCGTGCTGGGAACCTTGAATGGCCTAGTCACCGTGCGTCTAAACAAGGTGCTCGCCCCAAAGGCCCTGGATCTGATCTTGGCGGGAACGGAATACACTTGGTGGAATCGCGACAGTGCTTGGTACATCGGGCCCTCTTCCAGCACCGGCGTCACCAATTCCGAACTGTTGGTTTTGCGCCACATCAAGGCCGAAGAAGCCTTGGAAATGGTCCCGCCGTCCATTCTGCGCAACGTGCAGCTCAAGGTGATGAAAAGCCACAATGGAATCATGACGATGGGGTCGCGGGAAGCCATCGACGGCATCCGACAGTTTTTGGAAAAAATCGATTTTCCTGTCCCCCAGATTTTGATCGAGGCGTTGGTGGTGGATGTGGACATGGACAAGGTCCGGAACATGGGGGCCAATGCCTATTTGGGGCGCAATTCGGCAGGCTCGACCAGTCGTTCCATCTATCCTGGAACCGACATGGTTTTTGACAAGAACGACCTGACGGCGTGGATGTCCGACGTCCCCGGATTGCGCGATGTCGTGAAGTTACCGGAAGATTTTTTCCTCAAAGTCAAGGCGATGGAGCAGGAAAAACTTTTGGAAATCCGCTCGCGTCCCCAGATCGCGACGCTAAACGGGTCGGAGGCGACCATCACGGTGGGGCAGACCCAATACTTTTTGCTCAAGACCGAAACGAACTTGCCCCAAGGCACGGGCACCTCCAGCCAGACCACCGAGCATTTCGACAAGATTGAAGCCAACGTGACGTTGACGGTGACACCTTTTGTCACTGGCAAAGGCGAAATCACGTGTGACATCGTCCCCGATTTTTCGGAACCCGAAGGAAGTTTTGATGCGACGACTCCTCCCACCATCAACCACCGGATTTTGAAATCCAAGGTGCGCTTGCGCGACGGAGAAACGATCATTTTGGGCGGTTTGGTCAAACAGTCGGTCCAATCCATCCACGAACAGGTCCCCTTGCTGGGGTCCATTCCTATTTTGGGTTGGTTGTTCAAAAACCACAACACCACCAAATCCAGATCCCAACTCTTGATCTTCGTGACGCCCCACATTTATTATGGAAGCGAATCGCATGTGGATCCCGAAAAGATCATGAAATCGCTGGAGCAATGATGCGTTTGGGGCCAAAGGTCTGGTTGTCTTGGCTCGCGAGCCTCTTTGGTCCGAACGTTCGTTGGGGTGCCGAATTATTGGCCGACGAAATTCGTCTGGTGCGTCTTGATCGGCGTTGGAAGGGTTGGGCTTTGGGAAGGTTGGCCTCCTATTCCACCCCTCAGGAAGCCTCGCGCGACCTGAATGTGGGCACGAACGGTTTTCGGTTGGCGGCCAGTACGTTGTCCAACTGGATCGTGCTTCCGGGAGAATCCTTGCCTGAATCCGAGGAATCGACCGGATGGGAACTTAGCGAAGATCCGCGATCACCCTCTCGTTGGCGCTTGCTTTGGAGTCCTGGCGAGTTGGAATCGACCCTCTCCTCTGCCCCCCCCCTGGATGATCCCGATGAAGTTTTGGTGTCTGCCGCTCTGCTTCCCGAATTGTTGGCGAGCTACCCGCCGGGCCACTGGATTGCTTGCCGTTTTCTGTCAACCGAATGCATGGTGTGGTTGATGGAAGGAGACCTGATCCATTCCTTTTTCCGGTTAAATGGAGACTGGAAGGACGAGCCTTTGCTTCGCTCGGAATGGAACCAGGTTTTTGTCGAAGAGCTCCCTCGCCATTGGCCGGGTTTCCTCAACGCGCCGATAGGCTGCTTGGAATTTGGCGATCCGGCCCGGCTTGCGGAATTTCTAGGCAATCATACTGAATTTGCGACATTCGGATGGAAGCCTGAATTCCAAAACCTTCCCGAAGGGGCCCGGTTTGCCGCAGCCGCGGCGTTGGGGTACGGAACTCCCATCGCATCGTCCATCGCCGGCATTCTTTCGGAAGATGTTGCGGGACGACAGAAATTGGCGCTCGGAGCTTTGGTAGGGGTGTTTAGTCTTTTGTTTTGCCTGTTGATCCAAGCGGGACTTCGTTACGGAGGCCATCACCTCCAGCGCGAACTGGAACGACAAAAAATGTCCATGGCCTTGCCGGATTCCTTATGGAGACTGTGGCAGGCTGACCAAGAACAGCGCCATCGCCTAGACGCCCGGCTTTTGCAGAAAGAACGATCTGGCGGCCAATTGGCAGAATTGTGGACAAAAGCAAGCGCCTGTTTCCCCCAACAATTGTGGATTGCCCGGTGGGACGGGCATCGGGATAGCTCGCGATGGGTTACGTCGATGGAGGTGTTCCATCCGTCAGGAATTCCCTCCAACTGGGCCGCTTGTGTCCAGACCAAAACGCGCACCTCGGGCTTTGTCATCCGCACGGGCCAAACTGTGTCTGCAAATGAATGGGGATCCATTACACCGCTCCCGATCGGATTGACTTCGACCCAAGCCTCCAACGAAGGCAATCCATGAATCGCACTCTTCGCCAAGCTCGATGGGTCGTTGGTGCGGTCGTTTTGGCGGTCGTGCCGCTGTTGATTGGAATTCGTGAAGCGGTCCTTCCGGAAGGGGCGCGGTTTGGACTGGTGCGCGATTCGGTCCAAAACCAACGCGCCAACCTGGAATCCGTCCGCACGTTTCGCCCCCACGCCAACGCGGATTCCAAGACTGGATGGGAATCCTGGATTCGCACCTCTTTGGCTTCCCAATCGCTAGAGCTTGGATCCCTGAAGGCCACGACCATTCGCGACGGGATTTCCTACCAGTTGTCGCTTCAGGGCGAATTTCCCGCTTTGGTTCGTTGGGTTCGTATGGCGGAATCGGCTGAATTTCCCTGTTTCATCGAACATTTTGCGGTATCGAGCCGGGACGTCCGCGGTGGACCGGTAAACGCTGACCTGGTGTGGTCCTGTTCCCAAAAACCGGACTCGCCATGAAAAAGGCATTCTTCATTGGCCTCTTGTCGATCGGCCTGATCGCTTGGGGAATTGTCTTGTGGCGGAGTCGAGAATTTTTACTCACCTCCCTCGGGAGTCCTTCTTCCGGATCCCACGAACCGGCCACCTCTGGATCGGACTCCGATACCTTGCTTGCTCGCGATCCCTTCCATGGGCCATGGACCCTAGAAAAAGTGGTGGCAAAGCCCAAAACCCCTCATGCGGTGAATCCTCGCAATCCCGTCGTGGCCCCACCCATCGACACCCCGCTCGTTCACCCCCGGTTTCAAGGCTTCGTTGCGGGGAATCCCGCGATGGCCATTTTGGCCCAAGATGGGAAGACGGAACTCGTGCCCGTGGGAAGTGCGGCGTTTGGTTGGACACTTTTGAACGCCTCGTCAGACCAAATCGAACTGCAGCATGGGAAACACCGGGTTGTCGTCGCTCCGTAACCGACGTGGCTTGGCCATGTCGGTGGTGCTGGGAGTTTTGGTGATTCTGGGGATCATGGCGGGAATTGTCTTGCAAATGGTGTTGCAAGACCGCCGGTTGGTGAGGCGCGACAACGCCAAGATCCAGGAGCGGCTGCTGGTGGAATCGGCCCTGTCCTTGGTGGTCTCGAAATCGAGTGAAGATTCTTTGTTTGGGATCCCATCGTGGTCATGCGAACGCTGGTTCGAGCCCATGCTTGGGTATGCGGTCCGGGTCTCTCCTTGGGGGTTGTTTTTGCAAGCCAAGGTGACCGTTCATTCCAGTGCCACCGATTCCGAAATGGTTCGGTTCGTGCTTGGGTCGTCTCGCGGAAAAGATTCGGTGCCATCCTTTGGATTGCTGGGTGCGGGCGGCATCCGACTCCAGGAAAATGCCGACATTCAGGGGAACCTGTGGATAAATGGGCTGCTCCAGCAAGGCCAATACGGTGGATCAGGCAGTGGGACCCGTGATGTCGCCTCTTGGTCCAAGGTTTCTCAATTGCTCCCCGCGACGGCGATCGCGGATGCCTGGTTCGACACGCTCGAATCCAGCTGGGCCAAGCAAACCGCGATCGATTCTTCCTTGCGCCAAATCCAATCTTGCCAGATCACCGACACGCTGCGAAACGTCGAGCTGCGATGTGCGGGTACCATGGAGATCCGAAATAAGATCATCGAAAACAGCGTGGTGGTGGCGAATCGAATCATTATGTCGGGGCGCAACGTGGTCCATGGCTCCATCCTCCACGCCCGCCATACCCTTATCTTGCGCGGACGGTTGGAATCGAACAGTCAATTTCTGTCTACAGACTCCTTGCAAGTGCAAGTCGACTCGGCCAAGGGAACGGGGGTGTATTACCTACAAGGCCTGCTCGACACGGTGTTCGCCCCAAAAAGCATGGGGTTGTCCAACAGCCTGCTGGAAATCGGACCGGTTCATGGCGAAGGCATGGTGGTTTGGCGGGGGCGCGCGGTGGAGGATCGCAACATTCATTTTCGCACCGACAGCACCTGCCAATGGTCGGGATCCTGGATTTCTTTAGGTGGAATCCGTCCTCGTGGAAAGTTGGAAGGTCTGTTGGTGGCCGCCTTTGTGTTGCGCGTTGCCCAAGAAGGAACCATCTGGGAAGGCGAACTCCAGGACTTTCATCTGTCGCCCGGGAAAAAGAATTGGGTTGGACTCCCTTGGTCCACCCATCGCACCTCGCCCTGGGTGTTGTCGGTGTCCCATGCGCCCTAGGACACCAAATGGATTCACCTTGATCGAGGTTTTGGTCGCCACCCTGATTGCCGGAATTTGTCTGTTCCCCATCGCGAGGTTTGTGTACAAGGCACGCTGGAACCAAGAAGCTCGCCATGTATTCCAATCGCAGGGAAGCTTGGATAGTTTAATGCGTGCTATGATCGAACAAAAACGGGCACAGGGGGATTCGGTGGTGGTCCAAGATCCGGCAGGCTACAAAGCGGAAGTGGTTGTTCAAAAAGGGTCCTACCAAGGCCTCTTGATTCGCGGTCGCGTGATCGGACCCGAAAATCGCATCTTGCGGCAATTGTGGGCCGAGGTCTATCCGTGACTCGTCGTGGGGTGACCCTGATCGAGTTGTTGGTGGCGATGGCCTTGCTGGCCATCCCGCTGGGCATTTCCTTCAACCTATTCCTGTCCTCAGGCAAACAATTTGGCGAACGCCACCGCGATTCCGACCGCTTGGACAGCGCGTTTTCGGCCCGAGTTCACCAACGCGGATCGATGGGGGAGCAGTTCCAAGGGGCCCGATTGGGCAAGGGTTGGGAACTTGTGCGAGGAACTATCAAGTAAACTCGAGTTACGACCTTCGCGAGTGTCACGTTTGAACCGCTTGGCGACCTGGTAGGGGAGCAAACAGTACGATCAGAGTCCGATTGGGGACACGTAATCTCCGTTCCGAACTGCGGTGGATCATTGTCCCAGATAATTCTTCCCACAATTGCCAAATCCGATCCTAAATTCAAATCATCCTGTGACTCCAAAATGTGGCGTTTCGGGATAGCTTCCAATTCCAAATCATTCGCGCAATCAAGGAGCATTTACCATGTCGATCCAAAAGGTGATTTCGACTAGTTTGAGCGAAGCCGAAATGAAGGCGATTCTCAACAAAATTGCGGTAATTCGATCTGACCTGAACGTTCTGATCACTCTGGAGACTTCCCAAAACAAAGCATTGTTCAAGGCTGGAAACGTGTACAGCCCCTTCATCAACAAGGCCAATGCCGCGGCTCAAGCCTACCCCGAGATCCTTCCCAAAATTTTTTCGGTGGAAGAATTTGGGAAGGATTGCGACTTGATCGAGGTTTTGACGCCCATCCAGAACCAAATCAACGAACTCGCCAAAGGCGTCCACGACACGCTGATGACCGCCCATAGTGATGCTTTGGTCAAAGCCATCGAAGTTTATGATGCGGTGAAGCAGCAAAAGGACACCGAGCCGGGGCTTGCCTCCACCTATGAGGAGCTATCGGTATCTTTCCAACCGCTCACGGGGAAAGCTCACCAAGTTGGAGTGATCCGCGAGAGCAATTTTTCTCTTTCAAATTGCCCAGCGTGCTAATGGATATTTTGAACGAGTGTGACCCGAGACGATGGACCAGCTTCATCCATGGTTTCGGGGGCTCCCCAATCACGCAAGCAAACAAGAGCGGGGAAGGCGGTGGTTGTGGATGGATTTCTTTGTCTGTTGGCTTTACAGGGGATCGGAAAAATGATTAGCTCGAACATCCTACGCAATTCGCCTTTCCGAAAGGGGAACGGCCGGATTTCCCTGATACAGCCAGCCCTCTTTGGCGACCCCTTTGAACACCGATCCCGGAAGGATGACGGCGTTTTTTGACACGATCGATCCTTGCTGGATGATGGCCCGCGCGGTGATCCAAACACCCGCCTCGATGTGGATGTCGGCGACCCGCAAGTCCATGGTGGTGCCAATCGCATGCGAACCCGTGGTGAGGTAGGCCTCTTGGGAGATCACGCAATCGTTGCTGATCTTGACATGCCCGTGATTGTCGATCCAAACCCCTTCTCCGATCCAGCAATCATCGCCGATTTCGAGCTTCCACGGATGGCGTACCCGCAGACGGGGACGCATCAAGACACGATTGCCGATGCGGGCACCGAACAGGCGCAATGCCCAGGCGCGGATCCGCGAGGAAAGCTGGAGCGGGTTGGCAACAAAAAGCTCTTGGACAAACAGCCATAAGACAAAAATTGGCATGGATCGCCCGCGATCGAAGCCAGGAATGCCGGCTTCGCGCAACGGGATGACGCGGCTCATCGGGCGAGGGCCTCGCGGTAGTGGGCGAGCAATTTTTGTGTGCCCTTATTAGGTTTCAGAGAGCGTGTTTTCAGATGCTGTTCCTGGATTCGTCGACGGTTACCTTGAACATCCATTTACCAACTCCATTGTTTGAATAAAATGGAAGAAAAATATATACATATGGCGCGAAATTTTCGTGAATCATTTTGGATTCCCACAAGGAAGCATAATTAGGCGCAAATTATCGATGAAACGAAATGAAATGGAATAAATTAGAGTAAGTCATTAGATTTCCTTGAACTCGTCGATAATAGAAATGCCCCCAGTGGCAAAGGGTGAGGTAAAATTCAAGCGCAAGCTGAGGTGGATACCCCCCGAAAAAAATGACGATCAGGTTCAATCTCCAGAAAATTTGAGGAATCTAACTTAGATTGCTCACGACCTTGGTGTTCCCCGAAAAAATAGTTAAATCTGACTTATATTTATGATCACGGAGAGACAGACAAGAGTGACCAACAGATCCGATGGAGACTAAAAAATGTCAAAAACAAGAAAATTCGAGTTTTCAAACCCCTTTGGCCAGGCACAATTAGTCCGTGAAATCAATTGAAAAAGTTAGCCTTGTTTGACAAAGGGGATAGGATGTTGCTTGGACGAATTTTAAAGGTTACATTAATTAGCGTTGTAGTAATTGCTGTGGTGGGAGAGATTTGTATCCGATCTATTGGATTAATATATTTTCCAATCTATGATGTCGATTCTGGCATTGGATATATTCCGAAAGCGAACCAGTCAGGGGTTTTTCTACGGAAAAACAGGTGGGTATTTAATGATCGTCATATGCCGATCGACGCGATGTGGAACCCAAAACTTAATCAAAATATATTAGTGATTGGAAACTCTATTGTCATGGGGGGGAACCCCTATAATCAGGAAGATAAATTGGTTCCAATAATGGAAAAGCTTTTAGGAGACACTCTGTCACTCTGGCCTTGCGCGGCAGGAGGATGGACGAATGTCAATGAAATAGAGTATCTACGTAGGAATCCTGAGGTAATATACTCTGCAAAAGCATTCCTCTGGGAATATATGCAAGGGGGCTTGAGCCAACTCGCCACATGGCAAGGTGATTATACATTCCCTTCTCGAACCCCAATTTGGGCAACGGAGTATATTGTAGGTCGGTATGTGATGCCACATTTATACGCTTCGTCATCAATACACGAACTTCCTCCATCCGGTGTTGTGGCTCCGAAGTTCGTTGCCCGTTTTGATTCAATGTTGTCCCGATTAGAAACTCAAGGACATCAGATGACAGGAATTATATGGCTTTACCCTACAGAATCGCAATTAAAGATGGCAATGTCTGGGATAGAATGGCTACCAGAGCGACAAGAAATACTAAAAATAGCCGCTGCACATCAATTGCAAGTTATAGACCTAACTAGATTCAGTAGATGGACGGATAAACTTTATCGTGATGGAGTTCATCCAACACTGAAGGGAAACCAGATATTAGCCAGTATTTTAACGACGGAATTGAGCCGTTTACTTGCATCACGATCGTCCAACTTTTAACTAAT